>NZ_JBICHO010000244.1:0-13523 GCF_043100905.1 Rhodopirellula sp. JB055
CAAAACCCGAAGCGTCAGCGAGGGAAAAACGATGTTGACTTCGCCTCGCTGACGCGTCGGGTTATGAAAAACCCAATGCCTCACGCAAAAGCGCAACTTCAAAACTGACGCGTCGGGCTATGAAAAACCCAATGCCTCACGCAAAAGCGCAACTTCAAAACGCGTGAGCGAGGGATCCACACGCTCGTTGCAATGTCACGCGATCCCTCGCTCACGATTCGCGGCAGGATTCAATCAACAGTCCGCTGGGCCATCTCAGTTTAGCAGTGCGTCCACCGCCAAAGTCAAAACAACCATCCAATCGAGCAACCGATGGTCGAGGAAATTGGATTGGCGAACGAATTGGATTGGCGAACGAACTTGATCCGCGATGCAGACGGTTTGGGGTCTGCTCTTGTGTCGTGTTCCCCCGATTGACTATTTCCTGAAGTAATCGTGGCCAACCAACTTACGACGAACGCATTCGTACGCTCATGAACGCAACTACCGCTCTCCATCGCTGCCGATTCGGGTTGGTGTGGATCACGTTGACGCTGACCGCCGCAGGTGGATGCACGTCTTTTTGGAAACGTGGGCAAAAAGACGAGTCCGACAATCCTCAGTTGGCCAAGTTGCTGAAGGTCCCTGATCCACCGGATTTGGTCCGTGAAGCAGCCATTCCTCACGGCATGCAAAGCGTTCCCGTGACCGGAGTCGCGATTGTGAACGCATTGCCCGACACCGGCGGGCCGGCTTTGCCGTATGGGTTTCGGGACATGTTGCTGGTGGAAATGAAACGCATTGAGATCCCCAATCAAAATGAATTTTTAGAACGAAACGACACTGCGTTGGTGCAAGTTCGCGGCGTCATTCCACCCGGTGTGCGTCGGGGCGATGTGTTGGATTTGCAAGTCCTCACACCACCGAAGACCGAAGCGACAGACTTGCACGGCGGTTGGTTGCTGGACACGCGAATGCGTCATCAAAAGGTGCTCGACAGTTCCGTCCGAAGTAGTGATGTCTTGGCGGTCGCGACCGGTCCGGTTCTGACGCGAGCCGACCACGAAGGCGACGAAGACGGCGCCTTGCGGGTGCAAGGTTCGATTTTGTCCGGTGGAGTCGTCCAAACCGATCGCAAGATTGGGTTGGTGCTTCGTCCTGATTTTCAACACGTCAAAATGTCGGCGGCCATCGCTCAGGCGATCAACCATCGTTTCTACTTCTTCGATGGTTCAACGCGTCGCGGGATCGCCGAACCAATCGAAGACGACTTCATTCAGTTGGATGTTCACCCGCGTTACCGAAACAACGTGGCTCGTTTGATGGCGGTCGTTCGTGCGATTGGCGTCGCGCCGGAATCTTCCAGCACGCAGATCCGCTTGACCGAGTTGGGTGAGCGAATGAAGCAGCCAGCGAAAGCGGCCGATGCAGCGTTGCAGTTGGAAGGGCTTGGAGAACCTGCCATTCCGACTTTGTTGGAAGCGGTCCAGTCATCCAATCCAGAGTTGCGATTCTACGCCGCCGAAGCACTGGCGTACTTGGATCGTGAAGAAGCGATCGATCCTTTGATTGCCGCGATTCAAGACGAACCCGCCTTCCGCGCTCCCGCCTTGAAGGCGCTCGAAGACATGGAACATCACAACGTGGTCGAAGGTTTGCAAAGACTGATGGATTCGCCCAGCTTGGAAACTCGCTATGGCGGATTCAGCAAGTTGAGGAATCGCGAAGATGGCAAGCAAAAACTCGCCGGTCAGAACTTGCGTGGAACCTACCGCCTGTACCAGGTCTCGTCGAATGCGAAGCCCGCGATTGTGGTCTCGCTGCGTCGTAAACCGGAAATCGTCTTGTTTGGCGACGTCCAACCGTTGCAACTTGATACGTTCTTCTTGGGCCCATCAGGCATCATGATTCGATCGGTGCCGGAAACCGGACAGCTTCGCATCAGTCGTTTCCAAGCGGGCAAGGACGATGCGTTCGCGGAAGTCGACAACACGCTCGCGTCCGTGCTCGAAGGGTTGGCGGAAGTCGGCGGCGGATATGGCGATGCGGTTTCCGTGTTGCGAATGGCGAAAACGAAAGGCATCTTGCCAGACCAATTGGCGTTCGACCCGTTGCCAAAGAACTTGCGGACCTACTACCGCAACGATGGATCGAACGATGATGAGTCAGAGGAAGACAGCAAGGGATTCGTAAGCGATTCCGATGAGGAGTCCGAGGACGAATCCAACGGCGTTTGATCTTTGCTGGATGGTGGGACCTGTTGCCGTTTTCCAAGTGTTCGCCCCATCATTCTTACAATCGGGTAGACGCAGAACGCAAGAATCAGCAGGACCACGTTCAGCAGGACTCCCTGCACGAGCGTCGTGCAAAATGCTGTTACAAACCCGAACTCGTTTTCTGCTTCAAGCCGGCTGACACCGGCGACGAGCATTACCGCCAGCATGCCTGAAAACATGTCCAAAAACATTCCGGCAGGAAAAATCACGGACGCGACCAAGCGCAGCACGTAAACCGTTCGCAAGGTGGCGGTGATCTGCTGCGAGTGACGCCATGATTGAGGGCGTGTGACCAGATCGGCCCAAACGTAGCCGACGATGAAGACCGCAATGCCGGTCACCATCCCCCAGAGTTGTCCCTGTGTGACCGTGAATCCAATCACGAAACTGGGAATTGCGGCGATGCTGCAGACCAACGTCCAGCGCATGATTGTGCGCGGCACGGATGGGAATGCGTCCGCGGCAGGCGAAATGTCTTGCCTGAATTCAAGAGAGTCTTCGTCTCCCTCTCGTGGAGGCCCCGGAGCGTACGGATTGGGCATGGTGGCGTTGCCATCGTCGTGATTCATGCGACCAGCATAACCATTTCCGCTGCTGCACACGGAAGGGAACACCGATTCTCCATTCCCACCACAGGCGTTTCATTCGTTTCGTGCACCCGTCGCGGATAGAATGAGGGCGACGTTCCATCCTCATCGCATTGCTGGCATGACCGTGCAACCAACATCCACCTCACTCCGGTTTTGGACATCCTTTTCTTTCGCGATCACCACGTTGTTTTGTGCGGTCGCGGCCCGTCCCGCTTCAGGACAAGGATTCGGGGCCTCCGCAGGGACGGGCAATCAGTACCCTCCTCAGGCCTATTTCACTGGTCTGGAAATCTATCGTGACGGTGATTTGAAGAATGCCGTGAATACGTTCGAGTCGGCTCTGCGTAGTTCGCGAACGGACGTCAACGGAAAATGGATTGACGCGATTCCGGTGCATGCGATGTTGGCCGAGTGCTATTGGCATCTCGGCCATTTGCCGCTGTGTCGAACGCACTTGGATGCGGGCATGCAGATCGCCGTTCGTAACCGCGGTTGGTTGGGAGCGGTTGATTGGACCAGTCTGAACCAAGGTGGTGCGATCCGGGCTGGAGCGACGAATCTATGGCCCGAAGCCAATGCGGTTCGGCTGGCTCCCGTCCCCGACGGCTTGATGTTTCAAAGTGGAGAGGTCATCACCGAGTCGAGGCTTCAGCAGGGTGGACGCATTGAAAGCCAAAATATCAAGCGGGTCAATGCAGTTGAGATCATGCGTTCGATCGCTCTGATGATGTATCGGCGCCGCATTGTGATGGGCGAACTGTCCGCGCAAGAGCCTTTGGCATCCGAGTTGATGGAAGCGACCAAGTACCCGGCCGGACTGAATTCGCCTGGCGGGCGATCGTTGATCGGCGCGATGCGTGGGGTGGGACAAGTCGCCGTCGGCGAAGACAAAACGGTGGTCGATCGCGTCGGGAAATACGCGACCCTGGGAGGCGCGGTGCATCCGATCACGCCTTTGATGTTGCTGGCCGGGATGACGGTCGGCGTGGCGGGGGACGGCAACGGAAAGTTGGAACCCAATTTGGCGGCCGGTTTGATCGCGACCAGCCAGCGGGCGGTCAATTCGGCTGCCGCGCTGGAGCAATACGAATTCATCGGAGAGGCCCTGCAATTGGCTGTTGGTGCGGCAGGCCCCCAGCAATACGGGGCGGTTGAACAAACCGCGTTGTTGGCCGGACGCACTCTGATACGGGAATCGCGACTCGCGTCCCTGCATTGCTACCTGGTTGCAGCAGACGCAGCCATCAGTGCGGGACGAGTCGACGCGGCGGCGGATTCGATGCAGATGGCGATTGAAATTGCCTCTCGACGGGACGTGGAGTTTCCTCGTTTGGAAGCGTACGGTGCCTATGTCGCCGCGCGGATTGCAGCGGCCCGCGGTGAATCGCTCGGCGGTCCCGAGGGGAAACTTGCCAACGCGATGGGCTCGCTGAATGAGTTCATCAACAACCGGCGCGACCGCAATCGTCCGGTCATCTCCATGCCTTCGCATTATCAACTGAGCCTGGTGCAAGCGTTGATGGGACGGTCCATTGGCAACCAATCCGCAAAGAACTTGCTGGACTACTTCACCTCACCGGTCTCCATGCCAACGTGGCGTCGCGATCCGGTCGATGCGATCGCCTTGATTGGGTTGGATTCAACGCCTTTGCATCGCGGTCGATTGGAGTTGGCCGTGGCAGAAAACAATGGCATCGATGTGCTCCAATCCACCGACCGAATTCATGCCGCTCGGCTGGCCGCGGCGTTGCCTCTGCGAGGTCGTTTGATGGATGTTCGGTCATTGGTCACCGATCCCGCG
The DNA here is from genome assembly GCF_043100905.1 of Rhodopirellula sp. JB055. Lineage (NCBI taxonomy): Bacteria > Pseudomonadati > Planctomycetota > Planctomycetia > Pirellulales > Pirellulaceae > Rhodopirellula > Rhodopirellula sp. JB055. The sequence goes on from NZ_JBICHO010000244.1 coordinate 4,647, forward strand.
GATTCGTTTTGGCCGTCAACAAAGGAGTTGGTGCTGCAACCTTCACCGATGCTTGCTGACCTTCGGCAAAAGGTCCAGGCCTCTCTTCGCGAAGGATTGGACGAGACGGGGCCTCGCGATGCTGCGTTTGCGTCTGCGCAAGAATCAGTGGTCACGCAAATTGCCCTTCAGCGTTTGAGAATCCCTGCGGTCTGTCCTCCACCGGTGGCGACGGAAGACGCCAGTGCTCTGCCGCCTGGGACGGGACTGGTGACTTTCGTCGTCGATGGTCCGCGTCTGGTGGCCACGCTCTCTCGAGATGGCACAACCACCGGTTGGATCTCGCCTGCTGGGCGACGCATCCCGACGATGATTTCTAAGTTGTTGGCTGAGATCGGCGCGAACCGAAACCGTGGCAAACGACTTCCCGATGATGAAACGTGGCGAGACACTGCGGCGACGCTGAAGGAAATGTTGTTTCCTTCCAAATCGGCTTGGAACGAAGAGGGACTGGAGAATTTGGTGATCGTCCCCGACGGACCGCTGTGGTACCTGCCATTTGAGTTGTTGCCTGCGATGGATGGGCCTGTCGTCACGGCGGACGAAAACGCTGACGATGCAGAGGAAGAAGTGAACGAGGGCGATGCCGATTCGCCAGAACTGCTGTGGGCGGACACGATGAAAATCAGTTACGCCCCGACACCCGGATTGGCGTTGCGAGACGTTGGGGCAGCGAGCGAGGGCAACCGAGTGGCGGTGATGGCGGGAACCTTTTTCGCGCCTCGGCAAAAGGAACTCAACGATCAAATGATTGAAGAAATGCTGGCCGCGGCAGATGATCCTCTGCAATGGACGCTTGGGTCCGCACCGCCGACCGACCGGGTCGGTTTGGGCGTGGCTCATTTGCTGGTGGCATCGCCGCTGACTCCGAACGTAGCCGCCCCCTTGGCAACCACGACAATCCCCAGCAGCACGTCCACTCCGCGGGCAGACGCCAACGGCGCGTGGGATCAGTTGTCGGGATGGATTCGGTTGCCTGCGGGTGCCCCGCGAACGGTGTCGCTGCCAGGTTATCGAACCGCCGCCGGGGCTTCGAAGCTGGGGGACGGTTCCGAGATTTTCTTTCCGCTCGCTGCTCTTCGCTGCAGTGGAGTGAAGGAAATCACGCTCAGCCGCTGGGTCACCGGTGGGCAGTCGGCGGCGACGGTGATTGGCGAACTGATCAACGAAACGCCGCACACTTCGCTGGCATCGGCGACGCGTCGAGGTGTTTCGCTTCTACGGCAGGCGGAGCTTTCCGTTGCTGGGGAACCGCTGCTCGGGAAGGCCGATGAGGAATCTAAAAATATCGTTGGAAACCAACCGTTGTTCTGGGCCACCTACATGAACTCCAGATCCCTTGGATTGCCTGCTCCTAAGAGCGACGAATGAGATGGGAATGGCGGATCGGTGAATCAAACGGAATGGTTATGATGGTGGAGCACATCCCGTGTTCTGCCCACTGACGCTGCCATGTCCAATCCGTACCAGCCACCTGAATCTGCGTCTGAAAACCTGAGCCATGACTGCCCGGTTTGTGGTGGTCCAGTTGGGTATTGGCGTTTCGCATTCCCGTTAGGGTACTGCCCGCACTGTCGAAACTACCTCGCCATTCGTCATTGGGAACGTTTCTCGTGGATTTGGTCCGCTGTTTTCATCGGGATCATTGTCATTCCGATTTGGCTCCGGGCGAACAAGTACATTGATTTCACACCGCCGATTGGCACGATGATGCTGATCTGGTTCGTGGTGTTGGTTGTGCATGGCAAGTTTGCCGGCCGACTCGTCCCCGCGTATTGCTGGAGATTTTTCGCCACTCCGGATGACGACCGAATCAAAACAGACGATCGCTGGGAAGACCAAGCAACAGCGTCTCGGAGCGACGCCGCTACGTGATCAAGCTCAATGACTCCTGCACACAAGCTTAGGATGGCCGCCATCGCCTCCCGAAGGAATACAACACCGGCACGACGATCAAGGTCAGCAATGTCGCAAAGCTGAGTCCCGAGACAAGCAACCATGCCATGCCTTCCCATAGCGGTCCACCATCAAGAGCCAGCGGGACCAAGCCGCCAACCGTCGTCGCTGTGGTGAGGAAGATCGCCGTGAGTCGCTGTTGTCCCGCCGAGATGATCGCGTTGTGAAAGGCCTGGGTCGCATCGGTTTGATCGGAGTCCGCTGTGTCGCGTTCCGTCACCGACATGTCGGCAAATTCAACAAACAAAATGGCCGCATTGAGCACGATGCCAAACAGTGCCAGCACACCCAGTTGCGGCATGAATCCGAAGGCGCTGTTGGTCAGCCAGAGGCCCAGCAACGCACCCGCGAGAGCCAGCGGCAACGTCGCGACGATGATCGTTGTTCGGAACAGGCTGTTGAACTGCACGATCAGCAAAATGATGATCGAGACAAAGGACATGCCAAACGATTTCAGCATCTTGATCTGAGCCTTCTGCGATTCTTCGAGTGCCCCGCCGACTTCGACTTTGTATCCGTCGGGCAATTCCGCTTGCAGCTTTTTCATTTCCGGTGAGTTGAATACACCAAGCGTGATGTCATTTCCAGATGCACCAAACTTGACTTGCGAGCGAACTTCGATGGTCCGGTTGCCATCCCGACGATCGATCAAGGCGGGACGCCACTTGGGCACAATGCTGGCGATGGACGCAAGAGGCAGTTTGCCTTGGCTGGTTTCCACGTGTGCGTTCTCGATCGACGCCAGCGAGCGACTGTCGGGTTCCAATCGGAAATACACGGGAACTTGGTGTTCGCCTTCGCGGTAGTACGTCAGAAATCGGCCCGAGAAATAAGTGTCCAGGGTGGTGGCGACTTCCGCATTGCTCACGCGAGCCAAGTTGGCTCGGTCGGATTCCACATCGACGTACAATTCTTGACTGCTGACGCCCCACGAATCGCTGAGTGAAATCGTGTCGGGGTCCGCGTCGACCATGTCTTTGATTTGTTCGGCAGCGTTCCGAAGCGTTTGCATGTTTGCAAACCCGTTGCCGACAACTCGCAAGACGACAGGATCGGCGGGTGGTCCCAGGAACAATTCGATCGGCACCACTCGGGCACCAGCGATAGGTTGCAGCCCCAGTTCCTCGTCCCCGTGCGTGATGACCCGGCGCAGTTCTTCGGCGAAGTCATGTGTCAGTTTTCCGTCCGTGGTTTGGATCAGGATCTCAGCGAAGTTGGGCTTCAGGGCTTCGGGTTCCCAGGACAGGTACCACCGAGCGCCACCGCCGCCGACCATCGTTCGCATGTTCAGCAGACGCTCTCGCTGGTTGCCCTCTTCATCAGTGAACGCACTGCAACCGCGAATCATGTCTTCGACTTGACGGGCAACCTTGTTGGTTTGCTCGATCGAGGACGATTCAGGCAGCCAGACTTCGACGGCGAATTGGTTTCGCTGCGTCAATGGAAAGAACTCGGCCGAGATCGGCAGCTGCGTGGTGGCGATCAAGGCGCCAAATGCGGCGGCGATGGTTATGAAACGATGCCGGAGTGCCCAACGCAACGAGGAACCGTACAGGCGAAAGAAGAAGCCGTTCGAATCCAAGGTTTGATCGGTTGCCTCGGTTGCTCGCGCACGTCCAAAACGACTGGCTAGTCTTGTTGAGCTCAGTTTGCCCATCAACCAAGGCAGTGGCGCGGTGGGTTTGCTCGGGTCTTTGGGCGGGCGGATGAACCAGGCTGCCAAGATCACACAAAACGTCATCGCCAGTACCCAGCTCACCGCTAGCATCACGGACAGTGTCGTCGGCAAACTATAAATGAACTCACGGTTGACTCCGTCCATCGCGATCAGCATCGGCACAAAGGCAGCGATGGTTGTCAGCGTTCCGTTCAGCATCGATTTGCCGAGCGTTTGAGCGCCGTGAACAGCGGCTTCTTTCGGTGGCATCCCCGCGATCTGATTCGTTCGGGCTTGGTCACAAATCTGCACCGCGTTGTCGACCAGCAGGCCCAATGAGATGATCATCGACGCCAACGACATTTGCTCCAGTTGGACGCCGAATAAGGTCACGATCGCCAGTGAGGTGAGCACCACAAACGGAATGTTGGCCGCCATCACCGCCGCGGTTCGGAACCCGACGACGAGGTAAACGACCACAACCACGATCACGATCGCCGAGATGATGTTCATCACGACTTCGTGAAGTCGTTGGTTCACACTGTCGGATTGATCGGAGATGATCGGAACGGCCAAGTCCGGTGGCAGTTCGCCGCTGTTGCGAAGCTCGACAATTCGCTGTTTCGCACTGCTGCAAATGTCGACAATGTTGGCTCCGGATTTCATCTGCACCGCGACCACATTGGCTGTGGCTTCCATGTTGGTATCGCCATACCGGCAAATTCGCGTGGGCGGGTCCACGTAGCCGCGGCGGACGCGAAGTCCCATGTCTTCCAAGTGGATCGGGTTGATTCCACCGTTGGACGGAACGCCACTGACGACTAACCGATTGATTTCATCGAGAGCGTTGACCTCTCCCGCGGGCTTGAGGAAAAATCGTCCATCCGCCGCATCGATTCGGCCGCCTGGTTCGACGATGTTTTGTGCCGTTGCCAGTGCGGCGATCTGATCGATTGTCAGTTCCAGTTGCGACCAATTGCGTTCGTCAGTCTCAACATAGATGGCTTCTTCGCGGACTCCGTGACGTTCGACTTTGGCAACCCCGGGCAACAGTCGCAGGGCATCGCGAATTCGTTCGGAATAGATGTCCAATTCGCGATCGGAATAAGCGAATTGTGGGGCAATCGTCTCGCTGCCGCCCGTGGGTTGTTGGTGGACGGCAAACAAGATGACGCTGGTGTCGGCGAACTCATCGTTCACGATCGGGACCACCGCGGGATCGGGCATCGGCACGTTGGCGACCCGCGCTCGCACACGGTCCCAGGCGTCGTCGATCTTGGCTCCCGGCAACCACTCTTCGAGTTCGACGAAGATCACTGTTTGTTCGCTACTGGACGTCGACCGAATCAGGCGGACTTCCTCCATCCCGTCGATCACTTCTTCGAGCGGATCGGTGACGAGTTCTTCCATCTTTTCGGCGGACGCACCCGGCCAACGCGCCGAGACCACACAGATCTTCAGTGTGAACTCGGGGTCTTCGCGGCGGGGCATCGTCAAGGCGGCGATGATGCCCCAGCAGACGAACATCAATACGAACGTGATCACGACCGTCGGCCGCGCCACAGCAAATGCAGGCAGACGATTCATTGGGCAACCACCGATGCTGGTTGAGTGGGAACGACTCGCACGCGATCACCGTCGTCCACGTAATGAGTGCCGCGGACAATGACGCGGGCGCCTTCTGTCAAAGCATCTGGTTCGATCGGTTCGACACATAGGATCAAGGAGTCTTCATCCATCGAGTCCTCGTCGGTGACGTCAACAAGAACTCGCTTGGCCGTTGGTTGAGTTTGGGAATCGTCCACGACATGAACAAAGGTCTCGCCATTTTCTTGACGCACGGCTTTCATCGGGATGTAAAAGCCAATGTTGGAACTGTCGGGTATCAGGGCGACTCGCACCGTGTCACCGGCTCGAATCATCCAGCGGGTTTGCTCCAACAACACGCAAGCGGTTTGCCAACCAGCCAACTCGTTAGGGCTGAGTTCGGAACCGTCGAGAGAAAGCAATTGACCGGTGATCAGATCCTCGGTCAGGTTGATTGACGAAGGATCGGCGAACTCAATGGCAACGAAATTCCATGTTCCCAAGAACGGGATCACATCGCTGGTCACGTTCACCTTTAAACGTTGCACGCTTAGCTCGCGATTCTGTGTGTCCGAGAGTTGGTTCCAAGATCGATTGGTGACTTTCCAAACGAAGGCTTCGTCGCCAATGCGGTGAATGCTGCGTTGTTCGACCAGCAGTCGTTGATCGCCCGTGACGATTGGGCCGATATTCAGCGGGAAGATGTCTTTGGTTTTTGCCTTGGCGTCGGAAGAGTCGTTCTCGCCAAGGCTGCTTTGCTGTTGGTTGCGAACGAGCAACGCGATCGTGAACGTTCGAGTGTTCGCATCCGCAATGGAATCAACCGTGTAGACCATGCCGGTGACGCGACGTTGGACACCATCGCGGCTGGTCACGGTCACGCCGAGCGTGTCGCCGCGTTGGTACCGTCGGGAATTCGCGGCGGTGACTTCAAACTCGACCAGCATCGGGTCGACCATTTGAACGGTCACGATCGGATCGCCTTCTTTGACGTAGGTTCCCGGCACCGCGTGGATCTGGGTGACTTGTCCAGGGAACGAACTGTAGAGCGTCGTATTTCGAAGGTTCCTTTTGGCTTCCGCCAATCGCTGATTGGCTTGTTGCACTTGTGCGTCGAGTGCCAATTGTTCCGCGTTGGCCTGAGCCAGTTCCGCCGTGGCACTGTCGACCTGAAGCTGAGCCGTCGATGCTCGGGTGCGAGCGGTATCCAGTTCGGAACCTGAGAGAGCGTTTGATCGGGAAAGTTTCTGGGCTCGATCGAGTTCTCGTTGGGCCAGCCCCAACTCGGCTTCTGCGGTGCGAATTCGACTTGGCAGGCGTTGTTCAATCGAGATCAAATTGGCTTCGCGCCGACGTTCGGCGACCGCCAAGTCAGCTTTGGCGGCATCCACCGCGATTCGAAATTGTTCGTCATTGAGACGAGCGAGCGGGACGCCGACCCGGCCAACGCCGACGCCGGTGACCATTTCATTGGGCTCGATCACCTGCACCACACGACCCGCTTGTTCGAACGCGATTCGTTCGGATTTCCAGGGTGCGACCGACGCGGTCGTGTGATGCTGATACGAAGGACTGCTTCGACGCAGCGTCATCACCGTGACAGGCTTGGGTGGTTTGTCGACCTCATCCATGTCCGTCGCGGATTCGTCGGAACATCCGATTATCCCAAGCAAACAACAGGCCGCGCAGGAGGCCACGAAATACCGAAGCGGGCGAAATCGAATGGGCACAGTGGTTCGTTTCGTTAGATGGACGCGATGAGAGGTCAACGAGAATCGAAAGACCCTGCGATGCGTGATCGCGACGTGGAGCAGTTCAGCTCGCAGGGGGCGTTTGGGGGAGAATGCAGCCAATTTGATGACGGGTGACTTGGTCACCCAGATTGGTGGCGTGATCGCCCCTGGTGTTCAGACCGCATAACTGCGATAAGTAAACCCATCGGTGTACTCTACAACACGCCTTTCAAAAGTAAACCGTCCGGAGCAAGTTTTGCCAGTTCGTCCAAACAAGTCCGCCGAGGCAGCCCCACGCCGGCTGACTGATCGCAAGCGAGTTGCGATTGTGCAGGCCGCGGCAACGGAGTTTCAGGCACGCGGCTATTTTTCGACCAGCATGAACGTGATCGCGGCGACCGCGAACGTGAGCAAGCGGACGCTCTACAACCATTTCGATAGCAAAGAGGCGCTCTTCGACGCGATCATCGAGGAATTGGCCCAGAAGGCTGAGTTGTTGCCTGAGTGCAAGTTCGATCCTTCACGCGACTTGCGAGAACAATTGGTTGAACTGGCTGAGTCCGAGGTCCAGCTCATGACATCGAAATCGGTTGTTGCGCTCGCGCGTGCTGGCATTTCGCGAGTCTTGGCCGAGCCCGAGGTAGGCAAGAAAATCGATCACCGACGCTTTCACAAACGCGTCGAAAGCTGGCTGGATGATGCGCTCGCAGCAGGTTGCCTGAACCATACCAGCACAGAATTTGCGGCCAAGCAGTTTGTTGGCATGCTGATGACGTTTGCGTTCTGGCCCATGATCGTCAACGGCGAGTCACCGCCGAGCAAAAAGAAACGTTCTGACATCATCGAGTCCACCGTCGAGATGTTTCTGAGTTGCTATCGAGAATCAGCGTAGAACCGTTGTCCTCAACTGTTCCGTCGGGCGGCGTTCCAATGCCAAACCCCATCGCGAACCCAAGTTCATTTCCAACCGCTGACGTCACGCGCACAACAACGCAGCATCTTCTACGCTGGCCCCATCCGGGGCGATCGTATGTTTTTCACGTTCGTTCTCGGGGCTTCCACCCGAGCTAAGACCGCCGGCCCCGTCCGGGGCGATTTCGCGTAAGTCTTCAACCCGTAGAAGTGCGTTGCACCAGAGTAGAACAGTTGTCCTCAACTGTTCCGTCGGGCGGCCCTCAAATGCCAAGCCTCATCGCGACCCCAATTCAATTCCAACCACTGACGCCACGCGCACAACGCGGCATCTTCCACGCCGGCCCCATTTCGTTTGATCGTGAGACGATTGCAAATTGCAAGATGGACATTGCAAAATGGGCAATTGTCGATCGCTGACAGCTTTCACGCTCCGGTATGCGATGTCATCGGTGGGGGAGCGTAGGGATTGTTGCTGGCAGGTGCTTCGGAGGCTTGCGATCGCGTGGTGTCCGTCGGCACGTAGATCGGTTCGTACTCGCTGCCTCGCGCGATTTCGCAGATCGCTTCGATCATCGCATTTCGTTGACGGCACCGCTCAGCCGAGTTCATTTCGGCGAAACGGAAGTCGCGGAAGATCACCGGGATTTCTTCGGGGCCGTCTTCCGTGCGGACGTAGATCATCGCGGCGTGCAGTTGGGCCCAACCACCGGCTGGAGTGAACGACTGTGGGATCGCCCCCAAGATCGAATTGGGTGGAAAGTGATATCGATTGCGATCACCTTCCATCCACACTCCGTTGTCGTCGATGCGTACCCAAGCGAGGTCAGCGGCGGTTTCGAGACGCAAAAGCTTCCATCTTTCTTGAGGGACGATTTCGCAGAATCGGGTTCCCACGTCGCCAGGCGAGACGACTGGATTTTGACGACCTTGAATGACACGGCGAAGTCGGCGAGCCAAGAGCAAGTGGAAAGGGTACTCTTCGTAGCGCGA
>NZ_JBICHO010000245.1:0-5731 GCF_043100905.1 Rhodopirellula sp. JB055
AACCCAGCCACCAAGAAGCACAAGAACCAAAGAAACCACAGGTGGCCCGTTGCCGGGAACTCAAACAACAGAAACATCAATCCGCTCCAGTCCGCCGCACTCATTCCTGGTGCGGCAGCCTGATCCGCTGGCGACTCAAACAACGTGACGCCCATCATCGCAGCGATCTCTTCCCGCCCAGATTCGACATCCTCTTGATCGACTTCGATTTGCAGCAACCCAGCGACGAACTCGGTCGTTCCCCACGGTGCACGCATCACATCGATCGGTTGCTCGCCCTTGTGGTTTCCCAGTTCCATATCGGCGTCGTGATCGAGCAACACCTTGGCAATGTCGTCGCGTCCCAGGAACGCAGCGACCAAGAAGGGCGAATCACCTTGCTCGGATCGTTGATTGACATCGGCGCCCGCCAACAAGGCTTTTTCCACGCCCGCCAAGTCATCTTGAACGACGGGAGTTAACAAGTCCGTCTCGTCAAAAACTGCGGCGTTGGGCGAAGGATGGGCCTGGATGTATCCCGCGACGATCCACATCACGGGAATGATCGTGCACATCCCGATCACAAACGGAATCCCGATTCTCAGTACGCGGTGCTCGATCAGTTTCGAAGCCCCGCGCCGCCGGAACAGCATCATCGTGAAGAAGCCGCTGAGCAGAAAGAACAACGGCATTCGAAAGCCATGCACCAACGCAATGAACACCGAAACCAAATCGCTGCTTTGCGAATCTTGGATCGGCCAGCCTCGCCCCGCATCGGGCGAGTAAGCGATGGCTGCGTGCAAGAAAATCCCCAGCAACATCGCGATGCCTCGCAACGCATCCAGGTCGTGCCGACGGAAAGCAACCGAAGTCATTGAATCATTCATGGCTTCAGTTTCCTCGATGCCGGGACCGAACTCGCCGTCGTTTCAGTAACGAAGTGTACCGGTCCGAATCAAAGCGAGTGTTAACTTGGATTCCAATCCAGTCCCATCGGCAACTGGTTCAGATTAACTGGACCGTCCGCCGTCACGACCAACATGTCTTCGATGCGAACACCACCAGTTTGTCGTCCATACAAGCCAGGCTCGACCGTGAAAACTTCACCCGCGAGCATTTCGCCTCCGCCGTGATCCAGCAAGATTGGCTCGTGAACTTCCAAACCAATTCCGTGACCGGTGCCGTGTTGAATCGAAGGACCCTCGGTCAACTCGCCACGCGAGATTGGGTACCCGTGCCCCAACAAGACTTTCTCGACCGCCAACTGCACCTCTTCGCCTGTTCGTCCCGGGAACAAAACGGCCTCGGCCGCTTCCTTGGAAGCGACCACCGCCGCGTGCATTTTCAGAACCGTTTCGCTGGGTGTTCCGTGGACCACCGTTCGCGTGCAGTCACCGTTGTAACGCGTCGACTCATCTCGCGGAAACAGATCGACGATGACCGGATGGCCGGTGTACAAATCGCCGTCGCCACGATGATGGCAGTCGGCTGAATCGGGCAAGGTGGCAACGATGGCACCATGGCTCATCGTGAAATTGCGTTTCATGAACGCTTCCCCGGCCATGGTGCGAACCCGTTCGCTGGTCAAAGGTTCGCCACCGAACATCAACCGGCCTTCGGAACCGACCTCTGCCGTGGCAATCATTTCACACATCTGCCGCATGACCGCTTCGGTGACCGACTGAGCCTTTCGAAGAGCATCGATCTCTTGGTCCGTTTTGACTCGGCGATCGATCACGCCCAAATCATCGTCGTAGGCAATGGAGATTCCGGCGTCGGCCAAGTGCCAGGCGTAGATCAGCGGGAACGCACGATCGACAACGACCCGGTCGATCGATTGAAGCTGTAGAAATCTCGCCACCGATTGAGCGGACGCGGTTTCGCGGTCGCCGCTGGGCGAACCCGAGGCAGGCGGAAAATCAGCCGGACAATGAACGGCATCCAGTTGCCCCGCGGCGCGAGTCCGATCCATTTCCAAATCACGAACGATACCGATGTTCTTCCCATCAGGCAGGCCCACCCAAGCAGCAGGATCCCCCAACGCAATCCCCAAGCGTCGAAACAAATTCGCATTTCGATCGGCCAGGCCAGCCATCACCTGGGCCTCACCTGAACGAGCATTGTCGGAACCAGAACCGTCAGCGGAGTCGCTCTTGGCTACCATCAATTTTGAATGAATCATGCGTCCAAATTAACCGACGGGAAGGACGCTGCCGAGAGACCACCGACCGATCGAACTCGCAACCACTCAATCGTCAACACAACGTGGGATTGCAGGAGTACAAATCGCCTCAACCGCACCAGTCCCCTTCAAAAACGGCAATCACGCTGGCGATTTCTGTCACGCGGGCTCCCCTCGCGACACTCGCTTCCCCCGACAGAATCCTCTTAGATTCACTAATCGTGCTGACCCACTGAACGTTCTCAAAATTCGCTTGCGACTGTTCTGGCGGATGAAGCGATCCGGCGGCTGGTGCCGATCGTTGGGAGGGACGTCGCCCAGACGCGATCAAACGGCATCGTTTCGGTGCCAAGCGTCTCGCCCCGCCGCCATCGCCTGAGTTTGTTTCATGACATGGTTTTCAAAACCCACTGACGCGTCTGCTCCCAACGCCCACGCAGCAACCGTCACACGACAGGCCGCTCCAGCGGACCGCCGTGTGAACCGCATGCTTCGACGTCGTTGGATTTGCACGGTCGCGCTTGGAGGGATCATGTTGTCGACCGGCCCAGGTTTGATCGACACCAGCACGGCTGGGTTCCCAGAGATGGTCGAGCGGGTCGGACGCTTTTGTGGATGCAGTTGGGGCGATGGATACCATGCTTGTCACAGCAGCGGCATGCGACCGATGGCCAATCTACCGCCTCGTTCTTACCAGGCTCGAACGGGCAATCTCGGCGACAAAGTGATGGGGTGCCGTGCGTGTCAGTCACCAAGTTGCCAGGGAACATGCCAAGCCAGTTCGTTGGCAACGGGCGAACTCCGTGATGGCTTCAGCCGGTTGCGACCAACGATGCTGCCCAGCGCCCGTCGCCCAACGTTCTACGACCGGTTTGATGAGTACGCTCGGAAAGTGAGCTTCGAGGCTGCCGCAGCCGAAGTGGGCGCGCGTCCCGTCGACCCAATTCTCGACCACGAATCCATCGAAGGTCATTACCCCGAAACCAACTCACCTCGCTTTCGACTGCACTCGAAACACATCGATGAGTTCACTCACCATGGTTTTTCAGTCTTAGCGAATGAAGATCCCGCGACGACATTGCCATTGGAATCCACCGCTGACACCCCAGCCGTCACCAACGATCTCGCGCCCACCAACGAAGCACTCCCGAAACAACATTTGACCGAGGAAGAGATCCAGCGTTTTCGTGAATTTCAAGAACACCAACGGCTGGAGAAAAAGTACCAAAAGTACTTGATCGATCCGGAAGAGATCGAGCCTTCGCAGATGTTTGGCGGACCTCCTGTTGGTAGCGAACAACGTCGCTTGATCGATGAACGCAAAGTCGACGAACTGCTCAAGAACAAACCTCTGCAACTGCCACCATCGATTCGCGAAAGAGAGGTTTTCGAGGATTCGCTGCCAAGCCCGAGTGACCTGCTCGACGCAGCACCTGAGCCGGCGGAAGCCTCCGAATCATCTGACGAGGAGGAATCCTTGCTGCTCGAGGAACTGCTGCCGCCTTACCCCGATGAAGACAGCTTGCTTCCGAAATCTGACGCGGCAAAGCCATCGCCTTGGCCACTTGGTTCCGCAACCGATTCCTTGACCCAGCAACCACCGTCACCGGCACCGACTCACTCGTCGCGGAACTTCATTCGACAACCGTCCGAAGACGTGACCACGCCACCAACCACCCAGCGCACACCCACCGAGCGTGTTGCGGAAATTCCGAACTGGCGTTTCATCCGTCAACCTCATTAGTGCATCGTCCAGTTTTGATCAGGCAGAGCCATGTGCCCGATCATTCCTGCCGATTCAATTCGCGTTTCAAGTGCGGCCGCCTTCGCAGCACGTTTCGCAAATGGTGTGACAGCGTTCACACTGCAACTTGCCGCGAATTTCGATCAACGTTCGCCCCAAACAAACGGGACAAACTCCCTGCGTCGCATCGGCTGGCGAGCACTGATCCCACTGGCTCGGCAAGCCTGCCTGTGCCGGATCGCCCGCTGATTGGTGCGTTGACCTGGAAGCTCGCGATTCGTTCATACTGGAATCCATTTGGTGTGCTGATTTCAAAGCGGTTAGACTCGAGTGGGAGGATAACCGATGGCTTCCAACCATTCCCGATTCAAAGCATCCAATCGCGACGCGTTTTTGACTCGTGACACAACACGGCTGAGTCAGCTGGTGCGATTGGCAATCACCCTGACCACCGTGCTCGGCGTGAGTGTCTTGGTGCAGTTGCTGCTTCCGTACCGGGATTACTTCCCCGCCAACCTGAATGACTCGGTGTTCCTGTCCGCTCACCGGAGTCACTTCCACGGTTGGTACTCCATTGCGTTCTACGTTCACATTGTTGCCGGACCGATTGCGTTGATTCAAGGCGCCGCGTTGTTCTTCAGCGGAACGATGCAAAAGCCGACTCCGCCATGGCACCGTGTGATCGGCCGTGTGCAAGCCGCGGTGGTGCTGTTCTTTCTTTTCCCCAGTGGTCTCGTGATGGCTCAATACGCCATGGCGGGCCCGAGTGCGGAAGTCGCGTTCACATTGTTGGCACTGGCGACCGCCATCACGATGGCGTTTGCTATCCGCAACGCAATGACCGGCCGAATCATCCAGCATCGCCTCTGGGCAACGCGATGCTTTTTACTTTTGTGCTCACCGTTGCTGCTGCGGGTTGTCGTGGGGTTCACGATCGTCACGGACACCGAAACGGATTTCGCACACCGCCTTATCGCCTGGACCAGTTGGTTGGTTCCATGGTTCTTTTTCGAGGTTGGGAGAAAATGTCATGACACTGCGCACCGTAAAACCAAGACGTCACGCCTTCACATTGCTTGAACTTCTTGTGGTTGTTGGCATCATTGCCGTCCTGATTGGACTGCTGATGCCCGCGGTTCGCACATCCAGTGAAGCCGCCAGAAGAATGAGTTGCAGCAACAACTTCAAACAGATTGGGCTTGGCCTTCACAACTATCACTCCGCCTACAAGCACCTTCCTCCGGCCCAAGGAGGCACACTTCAAGGCCCATCCAAATACGATGGCAACTCGCGACGACTCAGCGGCTTGGTGGCGTTGATGCCGTTCATCGAAGCGTCAAGCATGTGGGAAACCATTGCCAACCCCGCTGAGTTCAACGGAATACTGTACCCACCAATGGGTCCAGTTCCGTGGGACGAGAAATATCAGCCTTGGACCGCACAGATTCAGACCTACCAGTGCCCCGCGTCTCCGGCCACACCCGAACCGTTCGGATTGACGAGCTATGCGTTCTGCGTTGGTGACCAAGTCGACCTGTTGAATGTCGAACACACGTCAACACAAAACGTACGAGGCATTTTCGCAGGGGCTCATGTCCCCAACTTCCGAACGATCACCGATGGCTTGTCCAACACGATTGCCATGTGTGAGATCGGCAACGACCTCGGCGATCGTTGGGACATCGGACAAACTGCGATTCGTCCAACCGAGCAAATCTTTCGATTTCCCGCCATGTGCCGAGAGACTCTGGATGTGGATCGTCCCAATTTCTACAAACCCTCGATCTCACTCGCCAGCGTCGGGCGGGGCGGTCGGTGGGCAGATG
>NZ_JBICHO010000246.1:0-6417 GCF_043100905.1 Rhodopirellula sp. JB055
CCGTCCAACAGCCAATTCGCGTTGCTGGCTCTCGGCGAAGCGGTCAATCGAGGTGTCGAAGTGGACCCGACCGTCTTCCAAAGAGCCCAAGCGTATTGGCGGAATCTCCAATTTCGTCGCGGCGGTTGGCCGTACCAATCCAAGGATCCGACTGGCAGCATGACCTGCGCCGGCATCGGATCGCTGCTGATCGCCCAAGACGCTTTGAACACGCTCGATCATGACCAAAAAACGTTGCGTTGCTGCGATGAAGAAACAGGCGACCCTGCAATCGAAAAAGGATTTCAGTTCCTCTCGCAAATCTTCACCGTCGAAACCAACCCAGGCAGCACGCTGTCCAGCGATTTCTATTACTTGTACGCGATCGAACGAGTCGGACGCTTGTCGGGACGGCGCTTGATCAGCGGCCACGATTGGTATCGCGAGGGCGCCGCACACTTGGTCGGTCTTCAGGACGCCTTTCGCGGATTTTGGACTGGATCGGGGCCCGCAGAAAGCAAACGTGACGTCGCCACTTCATTTGCGTTGCTGTTTCTCTCCAAAGGCAAAAGGCAAGTCGTCGTCGGACAACTCGATCACCCCTCGCTTCAAACCTTGGATGCGAACAACAACGCATCCCTGGCTTTTTCAACCTCGCTGAAGCAATTGGTTCGTCACGTTGAACGCGATTGGTCACAAGAACTGACCTGGCAAACCATCCAAGCCGAAGGCGCAACGGTTGCCGATCTGCTGCAAGCCCCCGTGATCGTCATTCGTGGCTCACAAAGACTTCAGTTCAGCAACGAACTGATCGCGACATTGAAACAGTACATCGACCAGGGTGGCACGATCCTGTTTGACGCGATCGGGGGCGATGGCTGCGGCGACGCAAAGGGTTTTCAAGACAGCGTGGTCGACCTCAGCCAACGATGGTTCCCCGGCAGCCAGCTAGAGCGATTGCCCCCGTCCCATCCAGTTTGGTTCGCTGAACGCCCGGTCGATCCCGCCGCGATCGGCCAAGACTACTGGGTCTACGGAGTCGGAGCGTGTTGCCGAACGCCGGTGTTCTATTCCCCCCGCAGCCTGTCGTGCCGATGGCAACACAGCGGTCCCCTGCTTCGCAACGCTGACATGCCCGCCGCGATCCGCCCGCAAATCGAAGCCGGGATTTCGATCGGCGAAAACATCATCGCTTACGCCACCGGCCGGGAACTCAAAAACAAACTGGACGCGGCATCGATCGTGGATGGCTCGACCGCACCGCCGCCCACCCGCGGCGCCATTCCAATCGCAGTGGGTGCCTTGGGTGCCGGAGAGAAACAAGTCCTGCGCGCACTCCCCAACGCCGCGACCCTGATTCGCGAAAAGTTGGCGATCGAAGTCATCGCCGTGAACGATCCAATCGAGCTGACCGAGGAATCACTGGCTCGCGTCGGGGTGCTGTATCTGCACGGACAAACGGCGGTCGAACTGAAACCTTCCGAACGCGATGCTCTGCGAGCCTTTGCCTCACGAGGCGGCATCATCATCGCCAGCCCCATCTGCGGCAGCGAAGCCTTTGGAAAATCGATCCGCACTCAACTCGCCGAACTGTTCCCCAGCGAATCGTTCGAGCCGATGGAAAAAGAGCATCCCGCGTGGACGACTCGCTACGGCGGCTATGACCTCAGCGACGTCACGATTCGTCGCCCGAATCAAACGGGCGAACGTCAAAAGAATCAAACGCTCAAAATCAGCCGCGTGCGATCGACACCGATCGTCGACTTGATGCAAGTCGACGATCAAGCGGCGGTGTATTTCTCACCGCTCGATCTCAGTTGCGCACTCGAGTCACAAAACTCGGTCCAGTGTCCCGGCTACAACACCACCGACGCCGCCCGAATCCTGGCCGGCCTGGTCCTCTACTCGCTCAATCGCTGAACCGTTGAGGAGTTCGCTTGGACCGCCCCCGCAGAGGTCGTGCAGTTTTATTTCACCCTCCCTGGGGACGTTCAAAGAACAAAAGGTGGCTGGCGTCTGCGTTTCGCCCCGGATGGGGACGTCGTGAAAGTTCGGTGCGTCCCTCGCTCACGCTCTTTGAAGTTGCGTTCTTTCTTCTAATGGCCAACGGCCTTGCTCAACATAACCAGGGGCATCGCCGGGAGATCACCCCTTGGACCACATCAAGAGTGCAGGCGGGCGAAGTCGCGAACGTCTTCTTCGATGGCACGCATCCGGTCGGACAACTTCACGTCCGCGGCATCCAAGTCCTGGGACTCGGCGGCTTCCAAGCGAGTGAAGACATAGAACTTCACCTTGGGCTCGGTACCGCTGGGCCGAACGGCGACGTAGTTGCCGTCCATTTCCAAATCCATGATGACCAAGTTTCCACTGGGGCCTTCCAAGGACGAAGTGGAACCATCGGCAACGTTCAAAGTGGTTGCACTGCCGTAGTCGCGAACCTGAGCCACTGCGATCCCACCGAGTGATTTTGGCGGTTCGGCGCGGAACGCTTTCATCAGACTTTGCATCGCCGCCATCCCTTCGCTGCCTTCCATGAAGACATTGATCAAATTTTCTCGGTGCATGCCGTGCTTGCGGTACAAGTCCGCCATGTATTCGTGCATCGACTTGCCTTCGGCTTTCAACTTCGCCGCCAACTCGCCCATCAACATGCAGGCGACCGCGCCGTCTTTGTCTCGAGCGTAGGTGCCTACGAGGTAACCGTGTGACTCCTCGCAACCATACACGAAATCCTCCGGACCTTCGCGGTCCATCGCTTCAGCGATGTACTTGTATCCGACCAACAACTCGCCGACGCAGCGTGCCCCATGAGATTCGGCGATCCGGCGAACCAACTCGGTTGTCACCAACGTTTTGATAACGTAAGAGCGATCGGTTAGCTTGCCCGCTCTGGCGGTTTGCTCCAGCACATAATCGGCCAGCAGAGCCGCGATCTGGTTCCCGGTGAAGGTTCCCCATTCGCCACTGGAATCGGTTGTCAGCGGTGCCGCCACTCCCAAGCGATCGCAGTCGGGATCCGTTGCCAGCACCAAATCGTATCCGCCAGCGCGAGCGGTTTCGATCGGGGCCTCGAAGACAGCCGAATTTTCTGGGTTCGAAACATGGCCAGGCACATTCGGAAAGTCACCACTCTTTTCGCGGTGGCCTTCGTACACATCGACTTGCGTGAAACCATCTCGCTTCATCAGCGGCATCACGGCTTCTTCGCCGACACCGTGCAGCGGCGAATAAAGCACTTTGACGTCTCGTGACCCTTCGAAGCCACACTGGGAAGCAGCGTCCAAGAACGCAGCGTCGATTTGTTCGGTCACCACTTCGATGCGTCCATCGGCCAGCGCCTCTGCGAACGGGGTCGCACGAATTTCTTGGCAACTCATCACCCGATCGATGATGGCCTTGTCGTGAGGCGGCAAGACTTGACCGCCCGTCGACCAGTAAACCTTCACCGCATTGTCGCTCGGTGGGTTGTGGCTGGCCGTCACCATGATGCCGCAATCGCAATTCAAGTGACGAACCGCAAAGGACAATTGCGGCGTCGCTCGGTAATCGTCTAGCAAATAAACTTTGAACCCAGCAGCGACCATGATGCCAGCACACAACTCCGTGAAGTGACGAGATTTGTGCCGCGTGTCGTAGGCGATCGCACAGGACAGTTGTTTCGCACCGCCGTGATACTCCACGACGTAATCTGCTAACCCCTGCGCGCTCTCTCCGATCGTCCGGTCATTGATCGCGTTGGAACCAATCTCGTACATCCGCCCGCGGCGTCCGCCGGTACCAAACGGGATGACTGTCCAGAAAACATCGTCCAGCTTTTGCCAATTCCCGTCCGCGATGTGCTGCAACGTTTGGCCGCGATATTCGCGGTACCGGTCCTCGGTCAACCAAGCTCGAATGTTTTCCACCGCCCCCGCGGTCAATTTCTTTTCTTGGCAAGCCTGATCAATCGCGGCCAAGGCTTCGTCGACGGTCAGGGAAGGGGACGAGGCGGAGTCAGAACCAGAAGTCATGATGGAATCGCACCGGGATAGCGGGGAGACAGGTCGAATCAGTGGGCCCAGATTCTACGCCCCAACCGGCGGCCTCACCACCTAACGTCTCATCAATCCAGCCAACCGTCGCCAGGTCGGTTTTGGCCCCCAACCGAGACCGCCTCGTCCTCCCAAAGCCGCATGCTGTGAGTGCCGCAAGAACGAGTGGACCTAGCGGGGCACCCCGACGCGTGACATCCATCCCGGGGATTCCGTCCCGAACGACGAAAGCCATCCCCATCGCATCGCTCGCCACCTGTCTCCCCGTCTCAAACGCTCCCCCACTTCGCATCCCGGACGATGAGCCTTCCAAGGCCGTCGCAAAGGCCCCCCGACGCGTCAATTTTGAAGTTGCGTTTTTCTCAAAACCTGAAGCGTCAGCTTTTTCATAACCCGAAGCGTCAGTTTTTTCATAACCCGAAGCGTCAGCGAGGGAAAAACGATATTGACTTCGCCTCGCTGACGCGTCGGGGAATGAAAAACCCAATGCCTCACGCAAAAGCGCAACTTCAAAACGGGCTAGGGGGGCTGTCACGGCTTGCCTTTAGGGTAGTGAACGAGACGACAAGTCCTGAACTGGTGTCAAAATCAAGGTCTCGTCGCCTCGTCCACGACGATCCAACCTAACCTGCAACTTTGAAAAACATTTGGAACAACCTTCAAAGAAAAAGTTTGCATTCTTTTTGGCCGCTGATGTCGATCGTGGCCAGACGAAATCGACTACCTAAGAATCACCGCCCAACCCGGTGGTTTTGAAAGGTGATTCATTCGTTGCACGTGAACATTTTTCGAGTGAAGCAAACATCCCGATGGAGGAAAATCAATGCGAGTCATGGTGATGGTGAAGGCGTCCGAGAGTTCAGAAGCAGGGAAGATGCCCGACGAAAAACTGCTGATCGACATGGGGAACTTCAATGAAAAGTTGGTCGAAACCGGGATCATGAAAGCCGGTGAAGGACTGAAGCCGAGCTCTCAGGGAGTTCGCGTCCACTTTCACGGAAGCGACCGAACGGTGACTGACGGACCATTCGCGGAAACGAAAGAATTGATCGCCGGCTATTGGATCTGGGAAGTCAGTTCGATGAGCGAAGCGATCGATTGGGTGCGCCGCTGCCCCAATCCGATGGTGGAAGACTCGGACATCGAGATTCGCCCGATTTTTGAGCTGGAAGATTTCGGTGACGAAATGACACCGGAATCGCGAGAACAAGAAGCCAACATTCAAAAGAAATTGCAGAACGACGCGGAAGCCGAAGTACGACGAATGGTTCATCAATGGACCAAGGCGTTGGAGGCTCGTGACTACGACGGTTTGGTCGCGAACTACACCGCGGACTCTGTGCTGTACGGCGGCATTCCACCGTACAAAACCGTTGGACCACAGAACATTCGAAAGCTTTGGGAAGGTTGCTTGCCGCAGTTTCCTGAATTCCAATCGGTACATCACGACCTGACATTCGAGGTCGGCGATGATGTCGCTTTCGTGCACGGACTGCATCAATTTCAAACCGAGGTGGCGGATCACCCCGCCGGCCAGTCGTGGATGAGGGTGTCGATTTGCTTTCGCAAGAAAGAAGGGCAGTGGCGGGTGTTGCACGAACACGTGTCGTTGCCCTTCAATCCGATGACCAATGAGGCGTGGAAGATCAAAGATCCCGCTGTTTTGGACGAACCCTCGTATGGTACAGATGTCTGCACTTGAGAATCGACGATCGTGACGCACCGAATCCGCGTTGCGATGGTTTGAATATTTGTTTTGGTTTGCCCCACCTCCTTCAACATTGATTCTGTTTATGTTTGCCAAACCACAATCCGAACACCAATGGCTCGAGCAAATTCTCGGCGAATGGGAGTTTAACCACGACTGCAAAATGCCAGACGGTTCCACTTCGACCACCCACGGAAAAATGTCTTGTCGTTCGCTGGGAGGCATGTGGGTGATCTGCGAGAGCAGCGGTGCATCGGCTGAAGGTGAACCTTGGTCATCAATCATGACGCTGGGGTTCGACACAGCCGAAGGTCACTATGTCGGAACCTTTGTAGGATCCATGATGTCGAACATTTGGCCCTACGAAGGCTGCTTGGATGAGTCCGGTAAAAAGTTGCTACTGAGCTCGCGTGGTCCCGCTTTCGATGGGTCAGGAAAAGCGAACTATCGAGACACAATTCACATCCTCGATGCAGACGCGTGGATGATGACCAGCGAACTGCAAGACGAAAACGGACAGTGGGTTGAATTCATGAGTGGCAAGCACACACGTTGCTAGTGGTTTGTCAAAGTCAAAAGTCAGGTTTGATCGCAGTGGACCAACGCACCCATACAAGAAAATTTAACCAACAAATAAAAACTACCCACATGAAACAAACACCAAAAAAATACATTGAAAACACATGGCGGGGGTCA
>NZ_JBICHO010000247.1:0-2736 GCF_043100905.1 Rhodopirellula sp. JB055
GCTGACGGTATAAGTTTGCTGCTGAGGCGCGCCATTGACTGTCACAGTTCGAGTGCGAACTTCTTGCCGAAATCGTTGGATTGGAACCTTCTTGGTCGCTGTGCGAGTCTTCATTTGAGGCAGGGAGATCGATATGAATTCCTCATTCTCAGGGGCGATAGAAAGCGTAACGCAGTTGGTCAACTCGATTCGAAGCAACTGAGAACGTTCGCCTTGAGCGATAGCAACCGAACTAAAGAGCAGTACGAGACAACAACACGTCCAAACCTTGCGCATGTCTTCACCTTTGATTGAGCGATAGAACTGTGGATGCGATGAACTTGTTTATCACCTGTTGGACAGGTGGGAATAAGTGGTGAGGTTAATTCTACACGGTTTGCCGGTGGGAATAAGTCGCCTTCCGAGCACTTGTTCTCGTCAGTGGGCGCGGACTTCGTCCACGTGGGTGACTTGTTCTCACCGTGGCGTTTCCAGGCTGCCGCGTCCTCTGATTGATCTCAACTGACAAGATGACGGCAGTACACGAGCCAAAGGACCGCAGCCTTTGATGCTCGCGAAAGTGTCCAGTGGAATTCCCGCCTTATTCTTGGGGATACGGATTCGGATTGCAAGCATTTTTGCATCCGGTGAACAAAAACGCACGCTTTGAGCGGTGGTTTCCGCGAGTTTCCCGCCTAGCTTGTTCACGGACGCGAGACAGTCTTGGTGGCTGATGTGGAGGCGGTGCCTCTGGTTGCGTTTGAGCGTTTTGGAAGAATCTTAAGTTGGATCGGAAGGAGGAGGAGATGCTGGGTGGCCTTGCTTACGCGGCGGGTTGTGACGGGAGCCTTACGGCTGTGGCGTGTTGTGGTTGTAGCCTTGCTTACGCGTTTTGAAGTTGCGGTTTTTGCAAAACCCGAAGCGTCAGCGTGGGAAAAACGTTGTTGACTTCGCCTCGCTGACGCGTCGGGTTATGAAAAAATCAATGACTCACGCAAAAGCGCAACTTCAAAGCGTACGCGGCGGGTTGTGACGGGAGCCTTACACATGTGGCAGGTTGTGGTTGTAGCCTTGCTTACGCGGCGGGTTGTGACTGGACGCCAACCGGGGCGAATGCCCAACGGCGAATGGTTGTCATTCGGTATGCGACTGAATCAACAGGCTGCTAAGCCACTTGGGTTGCGGAAGGACGAGGTGAGTGACTTGCTGAGGTGGCAGGTTGGATGACACGAATTGGTTTGACACGGTTCAGGTGCGGGAGTTGAGTTGCGATGGGGACGTTTTCGAAACCGGCGAGTGCCGAACAGAAGCAGCGTTGGGCGAAGATATGGTTCCAAAAGCTTTGCCAATTTCACCGGCGGAAGACGGAACCGGATTGGAAGTTTTCGGCCGATGATGTGATTGCTTTCTTGCGGTCACGTCGCGATGCGGAGGTGCCGGCTTGGAAGCGGATGAAGATCATCGAAGGCTTGATTCAGTACCGTGAAACGATCCAGCGTCGAGAGGTGAACGACCTGTTGCCGCTGAAGAAAAAGATGGGCGAGATCATCCTGATCGAGCAAGCCAAGACAGGCGGGTTGGATTCGATCGACGATGTGGTCGGCAAGATCAATCCCAATGAGATGGATGCGATTCAGGAGTTCCGTCGATCGATGCGTCGAGCTGGTTTGGCGATCGCGACAGAACGCTGTTACGTGAGGAAGCTGAAAGCATTCATGGCGGATCGTGGGCTGAATTGTTTGGCGGATTTCGACCGGATTCACGCTTCTGACGTGGAGGCACACCTGACGGATTTGGCGGTGGATGGCAACGTGTCTCCGTCGACGCAAAATCAGGCTTTTCATTCTTTGCTGAAGTTTTTCGAGTTGGTGCTGAAGCGTGAGATGGGGAAGATCGAAGCGATCCGTGCGAACAAGGATTCGATGGCCCCCACGGTGATGTCACCTGGTGAGGTCGGCCAAGTGTTCGAGGGACTCGAGGGCGTGTATCTGGTGATCGCGAAGTTGCTGTATGGTTGTGGAATGAGGATCAGTGAGGCGCATCGGTTGCGGGTCAAGGACATTGATTTCGCGAACAAGCAAATCGAGATTCGTCAGTCCAAGGGCAACAAGAGCCGATTGGTTCCGATGCCAGATGATTTGATTGAACCGCTGCGGCGTTTTGTCAAGACTCGCGAGGCACTGCACGAACATGATTTGGCCAACGGCACGGCCTCGGTGTATCTGCCATATGCGTTGGACCGGAAGTATCCGTCGGCGCATCGTGAACTGAAGTGGCAGTATCTGTTTGCGTCGCACCGATTGTCACGGGATCCGAGAACCGGGCGCATCCACCGTCATCACTTGCACGCGAGCACCTTCCCGACTCACTTGCGACGGGCGGTGGAGCAGGCGGGGATTTTGAAGCATGTGACGAGCCACACGTTTCGCCATTGCTTTGCGACGCATCTGCTGTGGCAGGGAACCGACATTCGTCAGATTCAGCAGTTGCTGGGGCACAGTGACGTGAAGACGACGGAGATCTACACGCATGTGCGGAATCCACATGAGGCGAAGGTGGTCAGTCCGTTGGATCGGTTGGTGCGGGACGAGGATTTGGAGTTGAGGTGCGTGTGGGCCGACTGAGGGCCTCAGTCGGTCACGGTGAGTGGGTGAAGGCAGGGGTGGCGGACTGAGGGGCTCAGTCGGTTACGGTGAGTGGGTGAAGACAAGGGTTGCCGACTGAGAGCCTCAGTCGGTTACGAGTGGTGGGTGGAGA
>NZ_JBICHO010000248.1:0-7013 GCF_043100905.1 Rhodopirellula sp. JB055
GTCGGCGTAGTTCAGCAGTTGGGCCTGCGCACTGGAGGCCCCCACGACGAAGAGCACCAAGCACAGAACACTGTTCGAAACGATGCGTTGAACACAGCGAAATCGTCGGAAATGCAACACGTTGGAATTCATGAAGGACTGAGATGGCATGGATCAGGCGTCACCGGGAATGTTCGTGATGTAAACGACACCTTCGGTACCCGGGACCAGCAGTTTGTCGCCCACCGGCAAAGGACTCGCCGACAAAGGTTGGCCAAGTTTCGTCGTGCCAACCACGTTGCCCGAAGCGGGATCGATCGCGGTCAACCAGCCATCTTTTCCGGTCAATACCCAGCGACCTCCGATCGAGACGACTTGGTCAACCAACAATCCGGCTTCTGGCATGGGCGTTTGAAAGAGGGGTTCACCGGAGTCACTGAAACCTCGCAACGTTTGGTCATCCGTGATCAACAAAGCGATCTCGCCAGCGGTATCTGACTTCGCTGAAACGGGTCCCCAAACCACGCGTCCATCCAAGACTTTCTTGAACGTTTGCTCGAGTCCGGTTTGGTCGTGCCCCACCAGGTAATCCGAGGCCGGGCCGCTGACGCTACCGAGCAAACTCGACTCCACGCCGGCAACCTTGCCGAGGAAAGGTGCCTCCAAATCAATGCTGGACAATTCCCGAATTTGGTCACCGACTCGCAACCGATATAGCTTCTTGCGACTGTCTGCGATCAAGACTTGATCGGGGTCCGCGGCACTGTTGACGGGATTGGTCCACTCGACCGTTGCGGTGGGATCGCTGGCCGGTTGGAACGGAGCGCCTTTGACGCGTCCGGTTTGCCAATCCATCAACACGGCACGCCCCGTGTCGAGCGGCAAGAACAATCCGCCGCCGCTGAAGGTTGCCACGCCGGTTGGCTTCGGCCCCGTCAATTGGAACGTGACCTTGCGAAGCTTCTCACTTCGACGAGTCGGGTCGTAGATCAACGCTTCGCCCTTTTGGGCTTGATTCAACAAGATGCGACGAACGTCGTCCACTGCGATTGGGTTTTGGAAACTCATGGAGATCCCCTTCGCACCGGGATTCTCGATCGGGCCTTGCGTCGAGCCCGTCGCCAGTGAGTCCGACGTCAACTGGAACAGCGCCCCTTGGCTGGTCACGGCATGAAAACCACTTTCGGGCGCGGGAGTGATCATCGCGATCGGTGTCCCCACATCGGTTTGCCACAACATGTTCCCTGTCTTGGGCTCCGCCGCCGTCACACGAATGGCGGAGGTCCCCTTCAAAACACGAGCGTGCACGAGCACATCTTCGAGCGCCAACGGTTGGCCGATGAAGGTGTCACCTTCACTTTTGCCCCAATCGTAAACCACACGCCCCGTGTTGATCTGCAACTCGTAACGACCGATTCGCGTGCCCGTGATCCACATTTGGCTGCGTCCGACTGCCATCCGAGTCAGCGTGGGTTTGTCATACGCGGCGACCTGCTGTGCGATCAACGAGACCTGTTCCTTTTCCGAGGTGGGCTCGATGTCATACACCGCCACTTGGCCGCGGTCGGTCAACACAATCAAGCGACGATTCTGAACGATTGGCGGAACCACCACATTGCCGTCCAATCGGAATGGACTCTGAGCAATTCTGATATTCTCGCCGTTTTCATCGACTTTCAAAACGTGAACTTGAGCGTAGTCGCTGCCCGCGTTTTCGATCACAAACACGTGGCCGAGCAACGACACTGGAGCGACCGCGATCGTCCCTTCATCGTGTTCGAGATACAAACTCTCGATGCATTTGCCGTCACGCGCGTTGAGCACGTACAGGTTGCTGTGACTGCCGGGGATGTAAATCCGATTCAGGGTGTCATCGAGTCCGGCCGGCGTCGACAATTCTTGAGACAAATCCGTCGACCATTTGACATCACCTGAATCCGAATCCATCGAGACCAATGTCCCAGAGTTCGTTGTCACCAAAATGGAATCACGCCCTGCAACGGGTTCCACAAACGGTTCGCCGATCTTCGCACGCCACTCGACTTCGCCGTCTTCTCCACGGCAGCGGCGAATTTCGTCGTTGGCCATGTCGGACAACAAAACCGCCGTCCCATCATCCAGACGCAACGGTGTGTAGTCTTCGCCTTGCCCGGTGTAATCACGCCACAACAATCGCCCATCGTCGACAGCGAAAGCCAGAACCGATCCGCCCGCACGAAGGAAGAAGACCTCGTCTTCAATTCCAGGAATCGAATTGCCTTGACGCGTGGTCAACACGATCGACCGCAGAGCACCATCCTCGACAGGATCCGTACTGATCTGAGGCGTTTTTGCCGATGGTTTGACCAAGGTTTGCTGAATGTCGCTGGCCTCTTCGATCAAAGTCACCAGACGAGGGTCCTTGGCAAGCTCTGGGAAATCACGCAGCAAGTCGTCACGTTCGTCGTAAGCTTTCTTGGTGTTCTTTTCTGCGAGCGCCGCTTGCATGGCCGCTTCGGTTGCATCCAACCGAACATTGCGATCAATTTCGCGTTTGACGCGGTTGCGAGCTTCCGTCAACTGCAACAAACGACCTGACAACGTCGTTTTCATGGTCGACAACATGTAGTTCGGGTTGTCGATCAAGGTTTGCTGCTCATCGAGTCGCTCGAGCAGACGCCGTTTCTCTTCGGTTTCTTTTGCTGCCTCGGCTTCTCTTGCAATGTTCTCTGCAACATCGACGAGGAAGCCGGCAAGGTTGCCACGTTCATCGTTCATTGCCTCTTCATCGATGATTGTCGGCAGCTTTTCCTTTGCCATTTCCAACCCGGCAACCGGATCGGTCATTTGCTCGGCACGAAACAATTCGCACATCGTGATTCGTGTTCGAGCCAACGAGGAGTACTGGCTGTTTTCACCAAACTGATCCAGGTAAGCGATGTAGGCGTCTTGCGCGGGTTGATAACTTTGGCTGTCGTATTGCTTGTTGGCCAAGGCAATGAACTCGTCCGCGTTGCCCTTGGAAAGCACAAACCAGAGCACACCACCGGCGATGATCAAGAATCCAATGATCCCCAGGTAGCCATAGATCTTGAACGAGTCCCAAGTCGATTTGGTCTCCGGCTTCTTCACTCGAGCAGACGGTCGACTGCGTGATGGGGCAGACCCCATCGAATCACTCATCGAATCCGCTTCGGCAACCACTTCGACCGGCTCCGCCACAACAGCTTCGACTTCGATGGGATTGTCGCCAAACGGGTCGTCGTCTTCGATGACGGCTTCAGGAACATCATCGTCATCGATCAGTTGTGCCGTCAGATCTTCTTCGCCTTCGATCACCTCCGCAGCTTCGGAATCATACGATTCGCTGCGCAATTCCCCGATCAGCTTGGTCGCTTGGAATCGTGTCAGTTGGCCGTTGTCGACCAACAATTTGGCCACCGCTTCAGGAGTCACGCGTGAGCCACCTTGAGACATTTGTTCTCGCAACGCCTCAATGATCTCTTGGTCCAAGAGACCCCGCCGTTCCAGTTGGTCAATCAGTTCGTTTGCAAGCATGTTGATGATTGTGAATCCGCCGACGATCGAGCCGGTGGGTTCTGTTGGTGGATAGAAAAGACAAGAGGCAAAGGATCACAAACGCCGACATGAAGTAGTCGCCAGCGTGCGATGGTGGGGACGAGCGTCAAGAAAAGCGTCAATCAAAACCGTCGACTTCGGTCACCTGCAACGCAGCGAAGCCCGCGATGGTTCCAGCGTCCATGCCATCGACCAGGAACTGCAGCTTCGCATTTTCGTGAGCCTTGATGTTCAACTGCATGCCATCGCGATTGTCGCCCACCGCCTCTTTCAGGGCGGTGATCAAGTTCTGCTTGCCAGGCGTTTCTCTTTCCCATTCAGGGGCAAGAACGAGGAAGCCGCCGTTCTCGTCAATTTCCAGCTCGACCGGATCCTTCTCATCCGTTTCTTCTGGATCGTTGTTCGTGCTGGGCAATTCGGATTGCTGGCGAGGCATTTGGATCGACTTCTGCAACGAAAAGCTGGCCGTGACCATGAAGAAGATCAGCAGCAAGAAAGTCACGTCGACCATCGGTGTCATATCGAGTTCGCCGTCGTCACGCTTTTTGCGTGGCGGCAGGGCATCGTCATCATCGTCGTCCAGGTTGAATGCGGCGGGTTCCACGCCTTCGGACACGGCCGCGAGTTCCTCACGCATCGCGGCGTGGGCAGGACTGCCGCCCCCAACCTCTTCGGCTTCGGCACTCGTGACAGCTTCGGCGATGGGTTCCATTTCGACAGCCGCGACCGCTACCGGTTCAGCTTTTACAGGTTCCACCTCCACCGGTTCTGGCTCCGTCGCAACCGGAGCCTCCGGAATCGTGATGGGTGAGTCACAACCTGGGCACCGAATTTTTCGTCCGCCCAAGCGTTCGTTCACGAGACGTGACTCACCGCAGGAAGGGCACTCAAATTGGATTGACATGTTTGTCACTCAAAACGGATGCGGGATAGGAACGAATGAAAAAGGTACCTGACACCATTTTCTGACTCGTTGCTTACTGTTCTTTGACGGCGATGTAAGTGAATTCCAAATCTTGAAACGCATCACCAACGATCTTCTGAACTCTGGTGACCTCGGACACCTTCACCTCCGCGTCCCCGAGCAACATCACTTGGTTCTTGTTTGTTCCGATGGACTTTTCCAATTCACCAGTGAGATATTCAACGATCTCGCTGGTCGCGGTCTCTTCGTCTTTGCTGAATTCGCTGCCGTCATAGCGGCGCAGAATCGCGGGTGAATCACCGCCAGCGGGCTCGATAAAGATGACGGCGGAATCCTTCGCGGAGATCGCCAACCCGTTGGTCGCCTCAGGAATTTTGCCGGTTTGGGTTGGGTCCATTTTGGACGCAACCACAAAGAAGATCAGCAGCAAGAACGTGATGTCGATCATCGGCGTGATGTCCATCTCCTCCTCAGGACGTTTCTTCCGAGGCAGGGCTGGTTCGTCGTCGTCATCATCGTCGTCAATGAATCCCTGACTCATCATCGAACTCCAGCAGCGACTTCGGCGTTAGCGGAGGCACCGTTCTTGGTTGCCGCGCCTTGAGATTTGGCCAAACCAACTTTGAACGCTTCGAAGAATCGCTGCAGACCGGATCCCAGCAGATCTTCCATTTTCGCGATCCGAATCATCACGGTGGCGACCAACAACATCAGCGGAATTGCGATCGCCAAACCGCTGGCCGTCGTCACCAGAGCGACTTGGATGTCACCGGCGAGAGCGGACGGCTCAACTTGCTCGGCGGTGGCCAGCGTCTTAAACGCCCCCATCATCCCGAACACCGTCCCGAACAGCCCGATCATGGGGGCACTCTTGATGACCGTGCTGACCCAACTGAGTCGGTATTCCAGGTCGCTCATCACATCGCGCTGAAAACGGTCCATCATGATTTGCTTGGCACGTTTGAAGCCTTCGTCGCGATTGACGACGGCCATGTCGATCATTTGCGGGATCGCCCGAACGTCGCCTTCGCAGTATTCGCGAACCCCTTCGTAATCGCCCGCCCGCAGCATTTGCTCGACGTCGTCCATGAACGCGTCTTGTTGTTCTTCTGTTTTGAATCGTTTTTGGCCAACGCGGGTCCACACGATCACGATCTGATACAGCCCCCAAAGAGCAACAGCGGCCAGAGCCGCGTACGTCGAGTTGGAAATGATTTCGTACAGCGAAGTTTCAGCGAGCAACAACGTTTTGTCCTATGTACTTTCTGAGTGAGACGATTGTTTGGTGGGATTCGGTTGGGCGTCTCGCTGAGGAGACAAGTTTGTCGGGTGCCGGCCTGGGTCTTTTCGCCGTGTTTTTCAGTCGCGGGAAACCCTCACGACCAGGCGAGAGCGAGGCATGATAACGATGAGCGAGGACGATGGAGGCCGCCGCATTCCATTGTGGTTACCCGATTTGAAATTTCACGTCATTTGCCTTTGCGATAGCGTTGTTCGACCACTTCGAATTGGTACCCACTTCCGCTGGCGGTGCTTTGGAAGACCGTTTTGGCAATGGAAACAACGCTCGGATGCCCCTTTTCCTTGGCATACGCCAATTCGATGTGAGCCAGTTCGTTTTCGAGCTGTTCCGGAATGAATTTCAGCATCTGCCGCCCATTGACGTTGATTCCGGCCTGAGTCAGCAACGTTCGGTCGAATTGCATCAGCGGGCTGGGCGTGGTCCACATGAAGTAGAGCCGCTTTTCCGATTCGCTGTCATTGACGTGCCGCGATTTCGGCTTGCTAGCCAAATTGCTGGCGTAGTCGACCCCTTGGACCGATCCGCCGATCGCACCGAGTTCGATTTTGTAGTAGTCCAATTGGCTGGCGTAAGGCTTCAGTCCTTTGGCGGAAAAGTTCAATTGCCATCGTTCGAATCGAGGGACGATGTCTTCGCCTTCCCCCTCGGGACCTGGTGGACGGCTGTCCCCTTTGCCCGTTCCTGACGTGCTGGCGGTGGCGCTGGTGTTCATCGTGTCCAGGGCACCGGCAACGCTGCTGACCGCGTCGGTCACCGCTTCGATGGTGTCTTGCAGGGTGGGTTCCATCAGCTCCTCGACTTCTTCCGCCCCTGGCGGCTCAAAGTCACGCTCGAAACCTTCGGCATTGTCGGCACGACCGGCCGCATTTTCTTCGATTGGCGGAAAGGACTTCACTCTTTCTGGCATTCGCATCGTCAGCCAGACGATGAACAACATCACGACAAAAGCGCCGATGAACAGAATCAGGGACATGAACAGCGAAGTCACGATGTCGAATTTGCTGGTCCGCAAACGCTCCCGTTCTTCCAATCGCTGCTTCTGAATCTCGGTCATTCCCCCCGTATCGGCGGAACCCGACCCTTGCGACGCATTTTCGTCGTATTCGGAAGCCGTTTTTTCGTCGATCTGCGGTTCGTCGATCACATTCTGATCGGGAGAAGCCATATTCAGTCCTTGAGCAAGGAACGACCAAATCGTTGGCCAGGAAAAGTGTTTTGAAGAGGCCGATTGACGACGACACCCATCAT
>NZ_JBICHO010000249.1:0-12110 GCF_043100905.1 Rhodopirellula sp. JB055
ACGGTCGGTTTGCGGAAATTTATGGCCAGCGGAGTTGAGTGATATTCGCGGTACAGTTGATTCATTTTTTGGATCAACAGGTGCAAACATTCCACCTGCACTCGGGTTCGCGGGAACCCGTCCAAGATGCAGCCGTCCCGGTATTCTTCTTCCAGCAACTTGCGGAACAGAATGCCAACGACTTCCGTGTCACCGACCATTCCGCCGGCTTCTTTGATGCGTTTGGCCTCCGGAGTGTCGAGCAAGCTGCTGACGACAATCGGTTCGCAAGTCAATCCGCGGGCTTTCGAGATGAAACCGCTGTTGGTTCCCTTCCCCGATCCCGGCGCACCGCCCAACAGAATCAACTCTTTGGTGAACCGCAAATTTTCGCGGCCGTACTCTTCTTCGAGATCGTTCCAAACGTTGGTGAAAATCACATGGGCGTCTTTCACTTCGAGATCCTCAACGGTGTGTGCCGCTGCCGCAGCAACCGCTTGATCGGTCACCAGTTGAGACGCTTGGTTTTCAGCTTCGCCCACGACCGAGTCGGGCAAGTCCACTTCCGGATTGGCGATTTCAGGTGGTTCGTCCAGAGGATCCATGGCAACAAGCTGATTCTTGCAGGGATGTGAAAAATGACATGACGCTTGCCGCATCCTAACCAAGGATCGATGCAACGCGAAGCGTCTTTCACTCAGGGGACGCCAGATGCACGACGGGATAGGGCGTAAAATCCGTTGCAATCCGTAAAGCGATGGGTTGGGCGGGATCTGCCCCCGAATGGGGTTCAGTTTTCAGCGTCAACCAAACCTTGTCCTTGCCCAGAATTTGATTCCGCAACACGCGAGCAAACCCAGGCTCGATCCCATCACGACGCGTTCCGATCACCTCGTCGCCAATTTCACGAATGACGGGTTCCAATCGTTCGCCTGCGATCCGGAGCTTTTCACGAGCTTCAGCGGATGTCCACACGTCCACCCATACCTGACGAAGCCGTTCGTTCTCAACCACAGCTTCCATCACGATCGTCCGAAGCAAATCGCGAGCCTCGTCGTCTTGGACAATTTGCAGAGCAACGTTTCCGAGTCGTTCTCGCAGGACATCGTTGGCCGCCAAATCTCGCAGAATTGCCTCGACCGCCGCCGCGATCTCATCAAGATGGTCTTCGACAATTGGAACGACTTCCTCCTCCACAAATCGCGACCACTCCTCTCGCAGCAATTCGCGTTCAGGAAGCGGTGCACTGTCATAGAGAGCTCGCCAACCAAACCGCCACAGCGAGGCCTTGCCCCAGATCTCACGCCCGATCTCTTCTGCCGGTTTTCGGCCATGAAGACGCAGCACCGGCAACACTTCCGTGCGGACCAATGGAACCATCTGATCTTGGATGATCTCTTCGCGAAAGCGGGTGGTGATCGATTCCAGTTCCGCGTCGTGCCGCTTCAGCGAGGCGGCCAATTCCAATTCGATGACCGGCAAACTCTGACGAACGGTTTCAAAAACCAGTGGCAGCATCGCCTCACTGATCTCTTCACCGTGTTCACGCATCGCCTGGGAGATTTTCTTCGCCAATTGCTCCCGTTTGGGTTGGGGCAACAATGTCGCCATCACATCATCCAGTCTGCCTGATGAACGATGAAGGGTCGCATGGATCGAATGTTCGGGATCCCAAAACGGGCTGTTGCGTTCAAGGTTCAGCGGCTCATACAACGCCAACGTCGCCGTTTTTGCATCCGGGTTGATCTGCCGAACGTGCCCAACCTGATGCCACTCATCCCGCTCTGGATCCATCGAAAATGCCGCATCCCCAATGCTCAAAGCGGATGCTGGATCCGATAGCACGACCGAGTCCATTGGTGCCCAAACCGCAGAAACCAACGGTTGCGACCCGCTTCGTGACGAAGCGATCAGCCACCCACCACCGATCAGTAAGCACCCAGCCCAGAACGCTGCGCCGAGAAGACGAATGGTTTTCGTTGTCATACGGAATCTTTCTTGAGGGCTCGCAGGCGATCAACGTAAACCGCCGCGACAATGATCACACCCAACAGAATGTTTTCAATATGGTTTTCCAATCCCAGCGAAGTGCAACCGTGCGCGATCACGCTCATGATCAACACGCCGCACAGTGTTCCGACCACGCTGCCGCGGCCACCCAAAAGTGATCCGCCACCGATCACGACCGCGGCGATGATTTCCAACTCCAGCCCCATGCCGGCCGAGGCGTCGCCTTTTCCGAGTCGCGCGATGTCGACACAGCCCGCCAAACCAAACAACGCTCCCGCGATCACATAGACCAAGATTTTCGTTTGGCGGACCTTCACGCCACACAATCTGGCGGTCGCTTCGCTGGATCCGATCGCAAACACATGCCGTCCAAACAAGGTCTGGTGCAGCAACAGTGCCGTCGCGATTGCCAATGCGACCGTCAACCAAACGCCCCAACCAAAGTTAGGCACAACCGGGTAAGCGATCCATTCCGGGTTGGGAAACGGTGTCACCGATGCCCACAACCATTCAGGGATCGTGTCAGCCGGCGGCGTGATTGTTCCACCCTGATCCGACAGGCTTTTGCCCAACCCCATGAAGATCGTCATCGATCCCAACGAGATGATGAACGGGGTCAGTCGCAAACCCGCGATCAAGACTCCATTGAACAAACCACACAGTGCGCCCGCACTGACTGCCATCGCGAGCGCCGGGAAAATCGACCATTCGTTGTCGAGCGTCAATGCCGCGACGCAGCCGCATAGCGCCGCCGCGGTGCCTGCCGACAGATCGATGCCTCCACTGATGATGATCAAGGTCATCCCCAGTGACGCGATGCCGATTTTGACGCTTTGAACGCCCACCAATCGCACCGATGCCATGGACGCGAAGTTGCCGTCGCTCCCGGTCGCCCATTCTGCGACCGCAAAGAACACGATCACGACTACCAGCGCCAACAGAGGTCCGGCGGTATTCAATCCTCGCTTCAACAACGCTGTGGTTTCCTACTGAATGATGACAAAACGCGAAGCAGGCTGGCTTTCGCGGTCCAATGCCCCGTCGCCAACGCAGGCAGAGCAGTGTACCAGCGCAAGCGTTTCGGTTCAGTCGGGTTGTGCGGCATGCACGGCCGTCTTGGCAAACAAGTGAAACCTTACCGGCAATTCACCTCAGTGAAACGGCAACGACTGGCCGATCGATTCGTGTAGGCGGCAATTGGCAAGGATGTCAAGCCATTGTTGACTTCCCTCCCTTGTCATTCACCCAGTACCTGCTGTGTCCAGAAACTCATCCAATTTTCTGCGTGTCCATCGTGGCGATCATGCATCGGATTCTGCCAAGCTTTCCTCCAAGCAATCGCAGATGAAGTCGCATAGCAAACGTGCGTTGGTGACTTCCGGCGACGCTCATCGTTTGGCATCCCAAGCCAACGACTTGGCAGATCACTTGCAGGCACAGCAAGCGATCCTGCGTCAGCAGCAAGTGGAACTGGCGATCCAAGCCACCATGGCGGCCGGTCAATCCTCCCGTCCCGATCCAACCGAATGCATCGATCGATTGCTCGGGGACGCGACGTTGGCGACCGGCACGACCGCGGCAGCGGTGTACTTGCTCGACGACGAAACGGAGTTCTTGGCAACTCGATTCGTTTTCGGTTTGTCACCCGCTGATCGCTTGGGGGCCCAGCGTCCACTTCGTGGTGCTCGTGGTGATTTGGAGGCCATGGTCAAAGGCTTGGTCGCGATTGACGACATGAACCTCGGCCCCATTAGCACGTGGCGTTGTCCGGAACCCTTCCCGGCCGGAATCTGCGTGTGCCTGGGTGAAGCCGAGATGCCAATTGGCACGATGTGGTTGTATGCCGCCGCTGTGACGGCATTCAACGACGTGCACACCGCCGCGGCCCGTTTGGCCGCATCCAACCTGCAGCAAACGTTGCTCCGCTTGGCAGAACAAGACGCCGCACCGGATTCCTCCATCCGGTTGATTCTGCCCAGCGACGTGACCCTGGATCATTCCCGTGATGTCTCGCCCCCACCGACCGAGACTCATGACGACATGGAGATGATTGAGGAGAACAATCCCACCAGCAACGAAGCTGCCCCTGTCGAGGAAGATGTCGATGGTGCTATCCCTCCCGGCACCATCGCGTCCTCAGCGGATCTCATCGATTGCCCTCCCGTCGATGAATCCGACTCCGTGATTGGCCCGATCGCGGATGAATCCACCGATGAAGTTCCTCCGAAAGCCCCTTCGAGGGACCATCTGGATTTGATCGACGACGAGAGTTTGTTGGATGCGGCCTTGGAATCCGCGATCGAAGCTCAACTGGTCAAAAGCGATGAGTTGATTGCGGACCTGCAACGAGATACCGATTTTCACTCGGAAGACGACTTGGGGCTGTTCTCTGAAAATCAAGACGATGATTTGGCTAATGACAACACAGCCGATCCGGAACAATGGCCGCTGCTGTCCGGCTATGACGAAGAAACCATGCGACTGGCAGCCAAACTTGATCTGCAAGACGCTCAGTTCTTGGCGGGCAACTACGACCCAAACGAGATCGATCAATTCGACGCCGATGCGATGGAGTTCCATCATGGATGGGATAACGACGAATTGGACCGCCACGTCGTCGATGAAGAAGATGCCGAATCCATGTGCACGGACTTTGTCGATACCAGCGATGACGAAGAAGACGAATCCGACGAGAACATGATCTCGTTTGACTTGTCACCCGATTCGCATGCGTCGCCAGAGTCGGCCACCATCGATGCAATCGACGGCATCATCGCACTCATCGACGACTTCGACGCGGACTTTCCAGCACGTGCACCGGAGCATGATAAGAACGACGATTCCATTCTCACCAATCGAGCCGTCGCAGAGGACACGGAGCCCGAAAACTTTGACTTGGCACAGCAGGTTTCAATCTGGCAGCACCAAACCCTCCCCATGGGCACCAAAATCTGCCCGTCTTGGTACGCCGATGGCATGATTGAATCGCCGTTGGATGTGGCTCAAAGCTGGCACCTCTGGGACATCTTGCCCGATGGTCAGATTGCCATCGCGATCTGCCAACCCAACGGCGGCGCAAATCCGCAGATCGATCTCAGCAATGTGATGGATGTGACCGTCGTGCGAGCCGCCCTGCAGGCTCACATGGGTTACCGGCACCAACCGGCCGACGCGGTTCGCCGAGCCTACGACACGCTGTTCCAAATTCGCGATCACTCCTTCGCTGGCGAGGGGCACGGCAACGTTTCATTGCTTTACGCCCACATCGATCCTGAATCAGGGGAAACGAGGATGGCGTCGACCGGGGACTGGTCGACGCTCGCGATCTCCAAGTTTGGTTACCGACCCGTCGGTTGGCTGGACCGAGAATCGGATCGCAACCATCGCGATCTCGGGACCAGCAGTTTGGAGACAACCTGCATCGGCAACGTCGATATCACCAGCAGCCACCTGTACCTGCAACAGGGCGAAGTGTTCTTGGTCGCGGGATGTCAATGGATGGGATTGCAACCCGCGACGGGAGTCCCTGGTTATCCACAACATCAAATTGGCACGGCGATCACCCAAGCCATGCGGGAAGGAAGAATCAGCCCGCTGGCGGCCCTGCGAGATTGGATGGACCAAACGACACTCAACGGCGAGCGATCCGCGATGACCCTCCATCGGATGGGCTGATCAGTGAACCATCCGTGAGCGATCGCAATCAAATGTCGATCACGTTGGCGACGGGCAAGACAAAGATCTTTCCGTCGCCGATCTGACCCTCGGTTCCTGTGCGAGATGCGTTTCGAATGATCTCGACAATCGGTTCCAAGTCGTCGTCGTCGATCACCATTTCAAACGTCACCTTTCGCAACAAATCGATCTTGTATTCGTTGCCGCGAAACAAGGCGGTTTGCCCGCGTTGACGTCCGTAGCCCAAAGCGTCGCCCACGATCGTGTCGCTGAACCCCGCTTCATCGAGAGCCGACTGAACGTTGGATAGTTTGGTTGGTTGAATGATGGCTTGAATCAAAATCATAGCGTCACCGTTTGGCCCGTCGTCATCGAAGTTTCCGTCGCCTCCAGCATCCGCTGCGTCTCGAGCGCCTGCCGATGATACTCTGCCCAAGGAGGCGATGGTGAATCCCAGAGTTGTTGGTCTTGCTCAGTCGCGTTGATCCAACCAATCAATCGCGAAATCATGTTGTGCTCTTGGTGACATTCGCAACTGAACGGATGCACTTTGCCCGATGCTTCGTGCACCCATCCCCGAGCAGGTTTGTCCGGCCACGGCCGAGTGAAATCATCACACACAATCGAGGCTTCTTCGCCGGCGATTTCAAACCATTTGCGCGTGGCGGTGTCAAAGGCACACGACATCGTTGCCGACACCTCGTTTGGAAAATTCATCATCGCGGTCACTCGGTAAGGAACGCCGCCACGCATCACCGCTTGAGCGTTCACGGTGAGGGGCAATCCATCGTTAGCCAGACGCAAGATTCCGGCCGCATACCATCCCAAATCAAGCAGACACCCGCCGCCCAGTGAAGCGTCCTGGCGATGGTCGCCGGATTGAAACGGATTGAAAAACGAGACCGCCGAGCTGACATGCCGCAGTGCACCAAGGCGAAAGTCCGCTTCGCCTTGCGGGACAGTTGCCCCTTTCAACCACCGCCGAAACATGTCCGTGCGGTCGTGATGCAGCCAAGCCGTTGCGTCGAGCCAGTGCACTCGTGCGTTCTTGCACGCGTCCGCCATATCCTGAGTGGCCTGAGATGTTGTTGCCAGCGGTTTCTCACACAGCACATGTTTGCCAGCCCCCGCGGCCGCCATCATCCATTCCGCATGCAACGATGGCGGCAACGCCACGTACACCGCGTCGACATCGTCACGAGCGATCAATTCCGCATAACCGGAAACAGCATTCGCGATGCCATACGAATCGGCGTACCAACGGGCTCGCTCGGATGTCCGGCTGGCGATCGCCGTCACGCTAGCACCGGGCGTCGATTGTAAATCCGCGACCAACCGGCGAGTGATACGGCCGGTGCCCAAGATGCCAAACCGGATCGGCTGGGATTCGTCTTCCGTGAGTGTGGGTTCAGCCTGCAAGGGTTCAATCAACGCGTGCGAGGAAAGGGATTGATGGCGAAAGCGTAGCCGATCCCCCGGACAATCGGCACCACCAGTCTGATCGTTCATCTCACTGCAAGGAATCCGCTCGATTTCCGTTTTCCATCTTGCCAACCCGAGCATTGCACCCCCTGCGTGCTAACTTTCCTACGGACGGAATTCTTTCTCGACGTATGACCGATGGATCGATGAAAACGCACACGATCATGAACGATCAAAGCCCCCGCAATGGCCAGCACGCCATTGTCGGTCGCTTGCGTTTTCTGACGCTGGCCTGCGTTTTGTTTTCCGCATTGCTCTCGTCCGGTTGTGCGAACCTGCGTTTGCCCGCGATCAATCCAACGGGCGAAACGTTGTTTTCACCGCTTCCCACCACAACCAGCCTGGCACTACCCGGTTGCTTGGAAGACGGAAGCTGTGGTTGCCTGGGTTGCCTTCGAGGCCTGGGGACTTGTCTGAAATCGCCGTGCTTGGGAATTCCCAACCCTGCGTTTCCCGAACCCGAAGATCCACCGCAGTGCGTCGATCCCAATGCCACGATTGGCAGCGGCGTCGCGGACACTGGTCCCTGCGTTCCTGGGCCTGGCTGCTCCGGCGATTGCCTGACCGGACCACCCGCGGTTCTTTATGGCACCGAGATCACGGCTCAAAAAGCTTGCCAGTTGCCGCCCCGCGGTGACCGAGGTTGCATCCTGCTGACGCCACAAAAGATCGTGGCTCCCGTCGGTGGCGAAGTCATGTTGCTCTCAGGCATTTGTGGCACCGACGGCTACTTGCTGACCGGGGAACCACTCGAATGGATGATGACCCGGGACAGTGTCGGCAACATCATCGAAGTCGGCGACGACGATCCCGGTTTGGTTCATCGCTTGACCAAGGTTCCCGTTGCCAAGAAAGAATCGCCCGGGTTCGCTCGCGGTGTGACCAGCACCAAAGAGATGGTGGTCACGCGCGGCAATTCCAATGCCGCCGATGACATCAAACTCGAAAAGGGCCAGACCTACATCACGGTCAGCAGCCCCAGTGAAGGAACCAGTCACGTGACCGTGTTGGCTCCCGAGAGTGATTGCTGGGATCAACGAAAAGCCACCGCGACAATCTACTGGGTCGACGCTCGGTGGCAATTCCCCTCGCCGCAACGCGTTCAAGCCGGCACGGTGGT
Organism: Rhodopirellula sp. JB055; assembly: GCF_043100905.1. Taxonomy (NCBI): domain Bacteria; kingdom Pseudomonadati; phylum Planctomycetota; class Planctomycetia; order Pirellulales; family Pirellulaceae; genus Rhodopirellula; species Rhodopirellula sp. JB055. Next base: position 8,267 of record NZ_JBICHO010000249.1, read on the forward strand.
GGACTTGGTCACCCGAGTCACACGGGCTCAAGGCAGCCTGCCCGCACGTGGCTGGAAAGTCCGCTACGAAATCATGAACCCCGAACTGGCAACCTTCGCGGGCACCGGTGGTTCCTCGGTCGTGGAAGTCAACGTCGACGATTCCGGCGACGCTCGAGCAACCCTGGAACCAGTCCCTGGAACCAGCGGCAATGCCATCATCGACGTTCGCGTGATCCGCCCCGGTGGAACGTCGGACAACATGCCCGATCTGACACTCGGACGTGGGCAAGCCTATGTGACCTGGAGCAGCCCGCAACTGGAACTGCAAGCCGGCGGTCCCGAAGTCGCTTCCTATAAAATCCCCTTCGACATTTTCGCGAACCTGCGAAATCCTGGCGACCAAGACGCAACGGGCGTCCAAGTCGAACTTGGTTTTCCCGCAGGTGTGCGAATTGTTTCCACCGACGCGTTTGCCAAAGTCTTCACGAACACAATCGTTTGGGACATCGGCACCATGCCGGCTCAGCAGCAACTCGATTTGGCCGTCAATCTCACGTCTCCCAGTGCACTCAATCTCACCTTCCGAGCCACCGGTGACTCCGGTTTGATCGCCGAAGACACGGTTCGCGTTGATGTCTTCCGTCCGGCATTGGCCCTGCGAGTTTCGCCCAAGACCGATCGGGTCACCGCCGGCGATCCTGTGAACTTCGAAATCGAAGTCGAGAACACGGGGGATCGACCGCTTCAGAACGTTGAGTTGCAAGCGACCGGTGACAACGCCATGACACACACGGCAACCCAAAGCCGCGAAGTTGGCAATGAGAAGACCGATGGCCCATTGGAACCCGGCGAGATCTGGTCCACCAGCGTCACGTTCGTGCCCACCGATTCGGGGCAGCGTTGCATCGATGTGGTCGCCTTGGCCGCGGGAGGCCAACGGGCTCAGGCTCAATCCTGTGTGATCGCCATCAATCCTGCTCCGCCAACGCCTGCTGTCACCGCGAATTTGCAAGTCCGTGACCGCATGTCGGTTGGGGATCGCGTGCTGGCGACAGGACGGGTGACCAATTCGGGCAAGATCCCGTTGACCAACGTGCGAGCCTCGATGACGTACGACATCCAGTTGATCCCACGCCAAGCGACGACGGATTATTCGTATGTGCTGGATACCCCGTATGTCATCGCATGGACAATTCCTGAAATCGCCCCTGGGCAAACTGTCGTCCTGGAAACCGAGTTCGAAGCCCAAACGACGGCTCAAAGCAGCCGCATCGTGTTTTCCGCCGAGAGCAAAGAAGGTGCTACCAACAGCGTCTCGGACAATGTGCAGATTTTCCCTGCCGCACCCAGCAACGCGCCGCTGACGCCTGGCCCAGCATTGCCGCCCGTCAGCCCCTCGCCGAACATTCCCGGCGGTCCCGGAACGGCCCCGGCCGACCCCAACGCAGGCCAGAGCACGCCGATCCCTGGAAACAACACCCCTTCGCGAGCCGGTGTGTTGCGACTGCAAGTGCTGCAACGCGACATCTCTCCTCGTGTTGGCGATCCGATTCGATACGCGGTCGCAATCACCAACGACACCGACCTGCTCGACTCGCAAGTCCAGATCTACTTTGATATCCCGCCGGGAGTGAGCGTCGAGCGTCTCGTGCAGACAAAAAGCCCTGAACTATCGGGTTTGAGCCGCAGCGGTAACACGATGTACTTCACCGAGATCAAAACGATGAAGCCGGGTGAAACCATCGATTACGAGTTGGTCCTGAAAAGCAATCAATCCCAAGACTTCAACCTGATCCTCGAAGCCAAAAGCCGCAACGTCCCCCAAGGCATCGCCATCCGAGAACCCACCACCGTCTCACCGTAGTGAGCCCCAACAGGCTGTTGGTCGATCACGTTTCCCAGATCGGAGGATCAGCCGACAGGCACTCGCCCAACGTTACTGGAGACGAACCGGGCGCTATCGTGTTCCGGCTGACTCAATCAACAGACTGCTAATCAATTTGGTCGATCCATTTATTCTTCGAGACACATCGAATCAATTGCCTGACGCAATGCTTCGGATGAAACACCCTGGCCAAAGACCCCTTCATCATCCGTTGAGCCTCCTTGATGCATTCCTGCCACCTTGCCGGAATCAAAAAGCAGCGGCGCTCCGTCGGTTGCCTTCAACGACAAACGGTCGTTCTCGAACCGATATCGAATTTTTCCACCTTTGACATCAAGCACCTTCACTGCATGGCACTTCTGACTGGGCGAGGCCCCAGCAAACACTGCAGTGACCATCCAAAGCCTCTGCCCGAGCTGAATAGGATGATTTGACAGTTCCAACATCGTCGGCTTGAACCTACCTACCAGGTCAAACGCGACCACGTCCGTGTCAACGAATTCCTGTGCAGTGTCCTGGTCGCATGGTTGATAGGGAGCACCAATTTGTTTCACCCCATCCGTCGCACCAAATACATCACTCAAGAAAGTCGTTTCGACCGAGTCACTGAGATCCCCAGGATGCAGGTCTCGTTCCAGCCCACCGGCGGTTCCGAGTAAGTGGAACGCTGTCACAAAGACAGGTTTCGAATCCTCACGCATCTGAAACGCGAAACCGGAGCCGATCATGTCGCTGCCGGTGACCACACCGGCGTCTGTTGTGAAGAACGGACGCCACGCGGCGAACTCCATCACGTCTGGTGCCCCCTCCGGTTTCTGAGTCTCCATTCGCTGATTCAAAGCAACTGGGACTGGGGAACTGCGATCGCAACCAAGGGGCATCAAGGAAAGGAACGTCACACAGAATGCAACGTCAAAACGCATCCCTTTCCGACAGGTGTCAATGCTTGATTTCACGTTCATCTTTCGATCGTTTCATTTCCATTGTGTGCACCATCCTTCTCTCCGAACGGCGCTGTGGAACGCCGCTGTCCGCTTCGCAACGCAAAATCTTTGCGTTGCTTGTTGCCGTAGAAACGACGTTGGGTCAGAGAGCCGATTCGCCTTCCGCAATCTGCTTGTCTTCTTCCTCAATCTGTTGCCGCAGTTCTTCACCAAGCGGTGGCGGAGCCTCACCTCCGCCGCATCCGCTGATGCCACAACAGATAACAAGGAAAGCCCAGAGCGATGTTGTTTTGAGTTGACTCATAGCGATTCTCCCCCAATGACTTCACCGTCATCGCAAACACACAGGTTTTTCCAAAGGGTTGCGTCGACGTTATAGGAAAAGAAACGAACCGAACCATCAACGAAAGTGGCGTTCAGGCCCGATTGGTGAGCCGCACCAAAGTAGCGATTCCAATTGGTGAAGGCATTGTAGGCTTGCGGTGGAACGGGCGCGACCGTCTGACTGTCGTGCTTTGGCGGAAAGTGCCAACGCAGCACGCATTCGTCCCAACCAGCGTTGTTCCAGCGTTCGTTGTCGCCACCATCGCGTCCATGTTGTGATGTGTGGAGCGACTTTTCCGCGAAGATGATCGTGTTCGAAGTTCCATCCAGGATATCAGCCAAAGTTCGTTTATCGCCCTCTCCTGGCCACACAATCGCGCCACCTTTGTATGGTTCCAACCCACCATTGGTTTTTGAGCGGGTCGAAACGGCTGGGGCCCCCAACGGAGCTTCCGGGATGTAATCGATCGTCGAATCAGGACGACCGCTATAGAACCCCGCACATCCCGCGTAGTCGACCCTTCCAAACAAAGCACTTCCGTACCCCTTTGGCGAACGGCGTGAGGGGCAATAGTAAGTCGAGACCAATGCCTGAGCGACGTCATCCTCGCCACCATTGTTCGCGACGTTCGGCCAGTACGGTGGGTCGTCGCGACCAAGCTCATAGATGTTGTTGCCTTCGAGAAACGGAAGGATTTTGTATTGGGTA
>NZ_JBICHO010000250.1:0-22791 GCF_043100905.1 Rhodopirellula sp. JB055
GAAGTTGTTGATGAGTCGACATGGCGGGCCCTTGGCATTTCTCTTTCGCCCCAGTCGGGTCTGCTGTTCTTAAAACGCACATCAACCGGGGCCTCACGGCCCCGGCAATGATTCTGCCGGCCCTACCGGGCCTCGCAACACGGCAAGTGCACTCTACCAGTCCCGAAGGGCCGAAACAGCCTTTGCCGGGGACGTCAGTCCCCGGTTCGCCTGACCCCCTAACCCCCACCAAGCCCCAAAGGGGTGACAGACATCGGAAATGGACATTTCTCTGTCGCCCCAGTCGGGGTTGCTGTTCATAAAGCGCACATCAACCGGGGCCTCATGGCCCCGGCAATGGTTCTGCCGGCCCTACCGGGCCTTGCAACACGGCAAGTGCACTCTCCCAGTCCCGGAGGGCTGAAACAGCCTCTGCCGGGGCCGTCAGGCCCCGGTTCTCCTCCCCCCCTAACACCCACCAAGCCCCAACGGGGTGACAGACACCGGGAATGGAGATTTCTCTTTCGCCCCAGTCGGGGTCTGCTGTCCTTAAAGCGCACATCAACCGGGGCCTCACGACCCCGGCTATGATTCGGCCGGCCCTATCGGGCCTCGCAACACGGCAAGTGCACTCCACCAGGCCCGGAGGGCTGAAACAGCCTCTGCCGGGGCCGTCAGGCCCCGGTCAGCCAAACACCCACAATCCAAAAGCCCCGACGGGGCGACACAAAGAACGCGCCCGAACCAAGGCTTCAGGATTTCCAAATCAGTCGTCGAGCGTCGATCACCAAGCTGAACAACAGCGGAATCACGAGCAGCGTGAACACGGTCGAGAACAGTAAACCGCCCACAACGATCGATCCCAACCCCCGGTACAGCTCACTGCCAGAACCAGGGGCGATCACCAGCGGCAGCATTCCAAACACACTGGTGCAGGTTGTCATGAAGATCGGACGCATACGAGTGCGGACGGACTCGCGAATGGCTTCGCGTGGTGACATTGGTTCCGCATCGCCTTCGCCATCATGATGCCGACCATGCATGTTGTTAAGAGCTTGGTGGACAATCAAGATCGCATTGTTCACCACAACGCCCACCAAGATCACAAACCCTAACATCGTCAGCACATCGAGTTGCTGGGTGGGATCGGTCTGACGAATGAACCACAACCCGACGAAGCCACCGACGGTCGCCAGCGGCACCGTGAACATGATCACAAAGGGGTACAGGAAGTTTTCGAACAACGCAGTCATCAACAGGTACGTGATCACCATCGCCAAGAAGAATCGACTTAGCGCTACACTGCCGATCGATTCCCAGTTCCAACCCGTCCACCGCCCCATCAGTGACGCGCGAACTTCGGACAACCGGTCCGCATTGCCTGACAATGAAACGAAAATATCATTGCCCAAATGGCCCTCCGCACGGGCTTGATCGACAATTTCGAGAATCGTTGCCTGCGCTTCTTCCAACGCGATGTTCTCAGGCGGCGTGACCGACAAAGCGATTGCCCGCTGCTGTTCAACACGCCGAATTTCCTGAGAGGCTTCCGTCGAAACAAACTCCGCAATCTGGCCAAGTGGAACCATCACGACCTCGCCATCCGCTTCACGAACAGCGATCGGGAGATCCGGAACATCATCAGGTGAAATTTCAATCGCCGGATCACGAATCAACAACAGATCGATGTTGTCACCCTCAAAGTCGAAGTCGCCCACAAAAGAACCATCAATCATCGCTCGTGCCGACATGGCGAGTTCACTCACGTTGATGTTCAGACGTTTGGCGACCTCCTGTTTGATTTGCAACTGCCGTTCGGGGCCGGCTTCGTTGTAGTTGCTTGGTGACGCACGAACAGAAAACTTGGAAAACGCGATTTTCAGCTCGCGTTCCAGGTGCGAACAAGCCGCTTTCAAACGGACCAAGTCATTGCCACTGACCTCAATGTCGACCGCATTGGAACTGCCCGCTCCACGACCAAAGATCGACTTCTGAGACGTCACACCTTTGCTGGCCGGTATCACCTCAAATGCCTTGTTGAAGATCGCAGCGATCGGTTCGACATTGTCAGGCTCATCGCTGATCCCCACCATGAACACACTGCCGCGAGCGACGACAAAGAAGAACTCTTTCAATGCCGGGATCGTTTCGAACACTTTTCCAGATCGCAGGTCAGTGACAGGCCCATACTCGGATGCCTCTTCTGAACTCTTCGCACTCCAGAATGGCTTCAAAGCCTGTTCGATGCGTTGCCCCACGTAGAAATTTTCCATAACGGAATACCCGGCCGGCGTCGACATCCGGCAGAACGTGAAGTTCTTGTTCCCGTTGGGAAGATAGCTCGCCGGCGGCATCAGAATCATGCTGATTAGGACGGAGACAACCATCGTCAGCGTGATCAAAACAACCCGCAGCCAAGCACTGGCGATGCTGCGATAGGTCAGCAGGTGAATCAGCGACGCCCAACCGCGTCCCAACCACTGAAACGCGTTGGCAATGCCAAACAAATTCGACGCGGACTGAGCGATCGGGTGCGTCACCGTCGACGATCGCAAGAACAATGACGCGGCGGCAGGAATGACAGTGATTGAAACGACAAACGACAATCCGACGGCAGCACAAATGGCAAGAATCAAGTCATAGAACAACTGGCCGGCTTCGTCTTGAATCGTCAACACAGGCGCGAACACGGCCAACGTCGTCAGGGTCGATGCCAGAATTGCTCCCCAGACTTCTTTGGTGCCTTCGTAAGCCGCTTGCCTTGGGCTGGATCCCTGTTTCAGGTGGCGGTCGATGTTTTCCAACACCACGATCGCATTGTCGACCACCATTCCGACGGCAAAGCTCAGTCCCGCCAAGGAAATCACGTTCAAGTTCCGATCGGCAAACCACATGATCACGAAAGTGCCAATGACCGAGATTGGAATCGAGACCGCAACGATCAACGTGCTGCGAATGCTCCGCAAAAAAAGCAGCAACACCAACACGGCCAGTCCACCGCCGATCAGCAAGTTCTCTTTGACCAGATTGATGGCACTGTAGATGTAGTGCGAATCGTCAAACGCCATCCGCAACCGCAACCCGTAGCGGTCATTCTTGAAGCTTCGCAGGACACCACCGGGGGCGTTCATTTGATCGACCACGACTTTGACCTGCTCGATAATGTCGAGCACGTTGCTGCCAGTCTTCCGTTTGACGAAAATCGTCATCGACGTTTGACCTTTGCACTGGTCAAAGTGAGTCGTCTTCTCCAACGCGAGTTCCACATCGGCGACATCCGCGACTCGCACGGGACTGCCCATGTCGTCGTACTTGATGATCGTGTTTCGCAGCGGTTCCAACGAATCGTATTGGCCGAGGACCCGAAACCGGACGTCTTGCCGATTGTTTGCCATGTCACCAGCCGACGCATTGACGTTGTCCAGACGCAGGGCGGCGTTGAATTCCGGAATGGTGATCCCGCGCCGTGCCAAGGTCGTCGGATCAAAGCGGATTTGAACCTGATGCTCGCGACCGCCTTTCAGATCAATCTCGGCAACACCTTCGATGCGTTCCAAACTGGGTTTGAGAAACCGGTCGGCATAATCATAAAACGTCGCGACTTCAAAATCGGGGTCTTCGGCTTGCAACAATAGGTAGGCAATCGCGTCATCCCCGGCGGTGTCGGCGACGTCGATGATTGGACGCTCGACGTCCTCGGGATACTCTGGGACCTCATCGATCTTGTTAGATACTTCTTGCAGAATTCGCTCCGGCGACGATCCCACGTTGAACTCCAGCGTCGTATCGGCGCTACCGAGGCTGGAGACCGAAGTCATCTTCCACAATCCTTGAACCGACTTCAGCTTTTCCTCTTGTTCAATAATGATCGACTTTTCGATTTCCTCGGGACTGCGTCCTGACCACTGCGTCCGAATCGTGATCACAGGACGGTCAACGTCGGGCGTCAATTGCACGGGAATCTGTGCAAACGCAATGATGCCAAACAACAGAACCAAAATCACGCCGACGGCGGCTTTGACGGGGTTCTCGATGGCGAATTTGATAGGATCCATGGTGGCCAGTGAGTCTTGATGCGGTGTGTCTTGATCTGGTTCAGGAAATGGTTCGTCGGCTCTGAGTATTCGTGATCGTTTCGCTATCGATCACGGTCGCTCTTATGTTGGCCGGTTCGATAGGTACCGGGACCAGGGGCGAGCTCCGAACGATCGGGATCCACTTTGACGCGAGCTCCGGGGACGAGTCGCTCAAGACCTTCTGTGACGACTTGCACCCCGGGTTTCAGCCGCGCTCGATCGACCTTTCGCACAGCAGCAATCGCGTATGCGTCGCGAGTGTGCGAGATCACACGAATCGGAACCGGATGCGCCGTCCAACCGGGAGTCGAAATCGATGGCGTCGCGGGGGTTTGCTCGACCGTCAGTTCTGCGGATTCGCCTGAATCGGTGTCGCCTTGCTGAAGAATCCAAATCGTGGACTCGTCAGGCTTTCGCAACACCGCGTCGCGCGGAACCAGCAACTCAGTCGACTCATGTTGGATCGGAACAAAGGCGCTGACGCCCATGCCAGGCAACAGCGTGCCGTCCTGATCGTCCATTGCGATTCGAACGGGAAACGTGCGGCTGCCAACAGATCCTTGCGAGTTGATCGAGGCAATTTCGCCTTGCAGTTCGATTCCCAAGCTGTCGATGAGCACGTCCAGCGAATCGCCCACTTTGATCAATGCCAGCGATTCCTCGGGCACCATGATGCGTGCGTCGATGCGTCCCCGAGAAACAATTTCGACAATGGGACTGCCGACAGTCAAATACTCACCCACCTCAGCTAGCTTGGCGACCACGCTGCCGTTGAATGGAGCCAAGAGATCCAAACGCGAATCGCGCTCGTTGGCTTCACGAAGCATCACTTTGTGCTGAGCGAGTGCGGCCTCGAGTCCTTCAATGAGCGACCGCTTCTGTTCCGTTTCGCTAAGGGAGACAGCGTTGTGTTTGAGCATGTCTTCGTAACGTTGCAGTTCGGCCCGCTCAAACGCCAAACTTGCCTTTTGCTCAGCGATTTGGGTCGCGATTTTGTCTTCATCCAGCTTGGTCCACGTGTCGTCGATGCGTGCCAACAGCGTCTTGCCGGCGACCACGGTGCTGCCTTCGTCCACCGGCAATTCCACGATCTTGCCAGCGACCTCCGTGGCAATGGTGGCACGACGAACCGCGATCAAGTCACCAACCAGGGTGCGGACTGGAGTGATCGTTTTGCGTTCGATGGAGTTCACGCGAACGAGTTGTGCTTGGGGACCACCCGCTTTTGCCGTAGGTGCCGCTCCTGCTGATTCCGAAACGGAGGTCGCAGCCGGCGCAAGCTGCTTTGCGACCAAGTAACTCGCCAGTCCGCCAAGGAGTAACGTTGTCGTGGAGACCGACAGGACCGTGATCAAAAACTTTTGCGACATCGATTCATTCGTGGTGGGTTTTTGTAGCATGCGATTCATTCGCGAACGCGGAGTGCAAAACAGTCGTTACGAGAGCCCCATTGATGGCCGAACAGCGGATCAACCGCGGCGACAATCGGATCTCTCTTGTCAAACGGGATGCCCGATCGTCTCTGCATGGCTGAGACGTCTACCAATGCGACGGTCACGAAGCATGGAAGTCAGGCTGGTGGCGGGACCAAACGGGTTGGCGCTAGATGGTGGGTTGGCAACAAGACAATGCGAGAACGCATCACGACTCGGGCCAAAAATTTTTTTAAGGTGCAATGAAGACCTGATCGGGTCGTCAACTCAGCACTTCAGCGCACAGTCTAATCGAACTGGTCGACCGTGAATTGAAATGGCTTTCTTCCGCCACCAGTCGCCCAGGATTTTCAATTTTGTTCCTCGAGGGAATCAATGGCAAGGCTCTACCGTACGTGAAACGGTGCGCGATCGGATTGATTGCATCCATTCGCGATCGTCAGCCGTGCCGGCGACTCGCACCCGAACATCTGGCTCGATTCACTGACTGCGTTCCGCTCGACCGACTCTGCTCATCCGACTCCGCACGCCCCCTGAATTTTTCAGGGGATCCTGCCATCCCACGCGAAAACACCTATACTGTTGACCACCGCCGCAAACTGCCTCGTCTCCCTGGTCCACCAATCTTATGAATCTCCGCAATTGGATGAATCGTCTTTCGCCGCGTCGCTCGCCTGGACTCACGCAGAGACGCACGCGACCAGAGACCGCGGCTTGGTCGGTCAATGAGTTGGAACCGCGTCTGATGTTGGCCGGTGACGCGGGACAGGAAGTCAGCTTCGCTTTGGACGCACCGGGAATTCAGGTGCAGGCGATTGGCGACACAGGACAAGAGATTCTGGAGGTGTTCTACAACGACGAAACGATCTCTTACTTCCGCGTCAGCGACCAATGGGAAACCTATCAGATCAATGTGGATTACACATCAATTGACCCGAGTCTGTTGCGAATTCAATTCGTGAACGATTTGTATGACCCTGATCAGGGTATCGATCGAAATGTTCAAATTGGATCGGTGACGATTGGCGATCAGGTTCTCGATAGCAACGCAGCAGACGTCTTCTCGACGGGGACTTGGCTTCCCGACGACGGCGTCGCCGCCGGCTTAGGACGCGGCAGCGTCTTGAACGCAAACGGATACCTTCAGTACGGCACGCCGGCCGGATCCGAACTCATCGTTTACGCTCGTGGTGATCAGGGCGGCGAAAAAATGAGCGTATTAGCGGGCTCATTCCGATCCGACCAAATCGGTCTGACAACCGAAATGACTGCCTACAAATTCTATCTCAACACGGATGTCAAACCGAGTTCCGTACGGATCGAATTTGTCAACGATTTGTACCGCCCCGACCAAGGAATTGATTACAACCTGGTCGTCGATCGGATCGAGATCGACGGCGTGGTTCATCAAACCGAATCTGCATCGACGTTTGCACAAGGCGTCTATCGAAACGGATCGCTCACCTCTGGGAACTGGCAAACGGAACGCTTGGAAGGACGCGGCCATTTCCAATTTTCTGCAGATGACTTCACGAGCGAACGCTACACGTTGGATGATTCGATCGCGAATTCAGGTGTTTCCATCATCACACCGGAACGTCCATACGAAGTCGAGCACGAGATCACTTCCGCCGACGACTCCGCCGTTGGATGGAACGAATACTTCTGGGGCGACTCAGGCGACTATCAAAAGATCATCCAAGTCCAACTGTTTGATGAAAACGGATCTGCCCGGACATCTTTCAACAACGGCGAGCCCGTCGAACTGATCCAATCCGCGCAGCAGTTTCTCAATGACGATTCGCTGACTTCCACGCGGTTCTCCTTGCAAGACCTCGAAGTTGATTCGCAGGATCGTTTGCTGGCCCGTCTTCAGGTTTTCTATTACGACGGATACTTCCGCAGCTATTCCAATGTTTTGGTCCGCCTGAGCCCCAACGGCGAACTGGATGCCTCGTTTGGTGACGGTGGGTTGGTTCAAGCCTCGCTAGGTGGCATCACATCAGCATCGTCCATGACGGTTGATTCGCAAGATCGCATTCTGCTCAGCAATGCAACGTCCGTGTCTCGTTACAATTCCAACGGTACAGTCGACGACAGCTTCGGAACTGATGGATCCATCGCGATCCCCCAGCCACAAGTAACGGATTTCTACGCTGGCCAAACACAACTGCTGACACGTCCAGATGATTCGATTGTCGTCTTGTGGGGACTGCGTTCCAATGCCAACCCGAGTGCGGGATGGCTGGTTCAATTGAATGAAGACGGCAGCACCGGAACTTGGTTCGGCGATGAGGGTTTTGTCAGCATTCCCTACCAACAGTTTTCGGAATACTCAACGTATGCCGAACGGTTCGAACGATTGGTGTTGGACGACGAAGGGCGTCTGACCATTCTGGGCGATCAAGCACTGCTTCGCTTCACCGTCAGTGGCCAAATCGACTCCAGCTTTGGTGACGGTGGCCGACTGATTCTGCCGAGTTCCATCGTGTCAGACGGAGCGTTGTTGTTCGACAACACGGCTGGCACCTTCAATGTCGATGGTCTGGGACGATACATTGTGCCCTACCTCAATGGGATCGCTCGCTTGACTCCCGACGGGCAACTCGACACCTCATTCAGCTCGGACGGGATCTCGGGTTACAACCCGAGTGAAATCGGAAACTTGCTGCCCTACTCACTGAAAGAAGGCCAATTCGATTCCGACGGTGATCTTCGAACCTTGGCACAAAACGACGAAGGTTTCGGAATCGCGTTCTGGCAACTCGTTTGAGCTTCGTAAAAACCAGTGCTTGATTCAATCACTTGGAATGTGGTTCAGCGTGTAAAACGCTTTGCGATGCAGCAGTGACCGGCCGTTGGCATTCGTCACCCCGTGTGCATCCAATTCGTGAACGAACAGTTCCCGCAATCCATCCACCTTCAAATGAACCCGCAAACGGTCATCGGACACGACCGCTTCTCGGATCGTCGGTTCCTTCTTCAGCACTTCATCGCTGCCATAAGTGGAGTGATACAGGTACGTGTAACTGGTCATTCCGTAGGAGCGAACATCAGCGGCTGAATCCGCATCCACTGGTTGCGTGAACAGCAATTCGAATCCATCAGGTTTCGCTCGCATCTCTTGAATTTCAAACGGCGTTCTCCCCGTCCATTCCAAACGCTGCAATCCATAGGGCGAGCTCCCCAGACTGCTCCAACCTCGATTGGTCAGGCCCACGTAGACGTTCCCGTCGTCGGACTGTGCCATTCGCAACACCGCGGACGCGAATCCTCGCCGGAATGGAAAACATGCTCCTTGGTATTCGCCGTCGACCTTTTCCAAGAACACACGGTGAATGGACGCTTGTGTGAATTCACCGATGAACAACTGGTTCTCAAACGGTCCAAATTTGCCACCGCTTTCATCCAGTAGAATGTCGGTGGCGGATTGGCCAGCCTTCTTGTACGGAAACCACACCACCGGCGGCCTCATTTGCGGAAATCGCTTCAACGCATCGGAGTACGCCAGCCCGTTGGGAACTTCCTCGACGCCATGAATGGTGGATCCCGCCAGATTCATCGAAGCCAGCGATTCGGGATGGTGAAAGAATGCTCCCGGACGCATGTGATGCAGTGAATTCGTGGCCACCCAATTGCCTTGCTGGTCGGTGTAGAACATGTCGCCATCGGCGTTGGCGCCCAATCCCGATGGCGAACGCATGCCCGCACACACTGGCATCAACTGGCCATCAGGGAGAAGCTTCATCGCCCAACCACGCCACGCGGCTTGTCGGTACCCCAGCGGTGCATCGGGAACAATCTTTTGCAGTTGCGGACCTTTCAACCCCATACCAATGTTCAGCGTCATCCACAGATTGCCGTCACCATCCAACTTGGGACCGTAAGCGTATTCGTGGTAATGCCCCGAAACACCCCAGCCTGACGCAAGGGTGTCGTATTCATCCGCGACGTCGTCACCATCGGAATCTCTCAGTCGAGTCATCTCAGTCCGCTGAACCGTGATCAACGAGTCGCCCTGCTTGAGCAACCCCAACGGTTCGTGCAGCGCACTGGCGAAACGGTGATACGAAACATCCCCCGGATCGTCTCGCGTCACCTGATCCACTCCGTCGAGCAACCAGACCTCGCCTTTTCGGATCGCAACTGCCCCGCGCGAAGGACTGAGCACGGCAATCCCACTGACTTCCAAAGCAATGCCATCATCAGACGGTTTCCAATTGGGATCCCGCGAGTCGGTTCGCGATTTAGGCGTCGCGATCGAGACAATTCGGTAGTAGTCGCTCTCTTCGTCTGCGAGCAACGAACCGACACAAACAGCCGATGCCGCCAAAGCAAGGAACAAGGAGACCAACTTCGTCATGCCACGTTGCGTGTTGATTCGTTTCACCATTGATAGACAACCTCCAGCATCTGATCCGCCGTCAAATCCAGCCAAACTTCCTGGCCTTGAGCGGACTGCGAGACGATCTGCGAATCGAAACACTCATTCGGCGAACTCACTCTTTGTCCCGCTGCCCCTTGAATCAACTCCGGCCCCATGACATCAATCGAAGTGTCTTGCATCACACGAAACTGAATGGTTGCGGGGGATTCGCCTTTGGTGTCTTCCAACCGAACCGTTCGACGCAGCCTCCCATCGTTCGTCGCTTCACAACGATCCTGAATGATCGCCCCGCCCAACCGATATCGAAACGTCGGAACACGATTCGAGTCGAGCCGGTATCCCAGAAATTGCAATGTTGTCGCCTCGCCGCCCCCGCTTCCATCCTCGGGCAACAACCGAAACTCCACTCCCGACGAGACTGCGATCGCGTCTTTCCCAAGCGGTTTGATGGGCGGTGAGAAGCGTTCAAACCAAGTGCTTCGAGCGTCCACGAAGTCCTCTTTCCACGCCAATGCCAAGCGAGGCGTTTCGGCATCGAGAGCAAAGTGCACGCCCTGCGGGAACCCGACTGCAATGGCATGCGTCCCAACGCCTTGCATGAACGTTCGCAAGATCAACGGTTCCTTGACCGGTCTCAACTCATAATTCGCCGCAAGCGCCTCTGCGATCTTGGGCGGGACGCCAACACGTTTGGATTGTTTGAGGTAGGCCCACAAAGCGGCAATCTGCTTTTCCGCATCGCCATTCAAAACGTCCGGTGACTGGCTGCTTCCATCGGGAAAGAACGAAGGCATGCGGGTACCACGCTTCTTCCCACCTGGATCCAACAAGAACTCTCGGAACCAACCAGGCCGGATGCGATTGGGCACGTCCCCTAAATCGATTCCCACCACGCCGGGCAGTGCCTTCCCATCAAACTTATGACATTGAATGCAACCAACCTGCGTCAATTGCATGCCAGTTTCTGCCAACGATTCATGCTCAGGAAAAACACCCTCGTCCGACGATGTTGACGCTTGATCGGCAGCTTCCAGTGCGCTGACCAGTGGCTCGATCGTTCGTTTGGGAAACTGAGGCATGCGGATGGTCATGTGTGGTCGCAAGCGAGTGGACGGATGCCCCTGCAAAACCTTTCGTAACCAATCCGACTTGAGTTTCGCTCCCACGCCAGTCAACCCAGGTGGCAATCGCCCCTCATCACCCAAATCCGCCAGGGCACTCGACTCGAAATGGACCTTTCGATATCGGCCCACCCCTCCGATCCGCTTCCGCTCGTGGCAAGCGTAACAGTTCTGCGTCAGAAAGCTCTGTTCGACCAATTGTTGCGGGTCGTTCGTCGATTCATCTTCAGCAAACGAATCGTCCCCGATCCCGCTGGCCAGTGTGGACCTTTGATAATCATCCAAGTGATATCGAATCCGCGAATTGGCTTTGGACCTCCAGCACGCCTCCGCCGCATCCAAAGACAGCCGCTCCCAATCGGTCGCCAACTCGCTCTCAACACCCGCCCCCGTCTCATGACAATTTGCACACTGAAGCCGCGCGAACCACTGCTTCCCACGTTCCACCAACTGATCGTTGGACTCGCCCGCCTGGTTGGATTCTCTGTGCGCCGATTCGTCGTCGGCGTCTTCTTTCTGAAATAGGTACTCCGCGATGTCCGCCGCTTCGTTCGGTGTCAACTTCAAACTCGGCATCCGTCCCGAAGGACGAACCCGTTCGGGATCGTGCAAGAAGTGCGTCAGTGATTGCCGGCTGTACTTTGCCGACAATCTTGGGTGCGGGACCGACGGAACCTTCCTAGCTGCCGAAGCCAACCCCATGTCCTCGAGCTCTTCCGGATCCAGTTCATCCAACAACCGATCCACTGCCGAAATCGGAGCTGCATTGACCTTATGTTCAGGGTCCGAATCATGGCAAGCAACGCATCCGACTTGGTGATATAGCTCCATTCCTCGAGAAGCGTCACCCTTGTTCCAGAACTCATCCTCCAACGGATTGGCTCCACCAGCCTTCAAATTTGGAAACGGTTCTTGCAATGATCCGATGAAGGCAACCAGTGCATCGACCGACTCTTCCCGTGCTGATTCATCCAAGTCCGCCAGCACATTGGGCATCGTTGTGCCAGGTTTGGTCTGATGCGGCGACCGCAAGAACTCCTTGACCCATTTCATGTCGAGACGTGAGCCGGCGGCACTCAGCTTCGGGCCACGTTTGGGCACCAGATCAGTTCGATCCGTTCGGTGACAAGCCGTGCAACTCAACTCCGTCGCCAGCAATCGCGAGGCGGCGACCGAATCGATTTCTTCGAACCGACCAAAACGCTCAACACCAATCACAAACGGTTGAAGATCCGTTGAAGTCCGCTCTTTCGCATTTGAATTCGAGGTGCAGCACAGACAGACCACCGCCAATGCGCAACGCCACCATCTTCCGGAAGAATGATTCACTTGTCTCCTGCTGAAAAACACGCCGCGTAGATCCACCAACTGACTCGTTTCAGTCGACTCCCAATTCGGTTGCCCACCACTTCAGATATTCCTGATCCGAAATCCCGGGATCCAGACCGCGACGTTTCATCGTCCGCTCGTACCACTGACGCTTTTCAGCCATCAGCGCGTCCATGTCGACCGTCAAACTCTCGTCGACTCCACCTTCATCGCCAGTCTCCGCCATCCAAGCGTCCAGTTCACCACGAAGACTCGCTAGCGTTTCCGCATGGCTGGGTGAAGCAGCCAAATTGTTCATCTCATACGGATCGGACTGCAAGTCATACAGTTCTTCCGCTGGACGAGTGTCCGCCATCATCAACGAATCCCAGCGTCCCTCGGCGTGCAAGACTTTCATGAGAGTTTCCACCGGATAAGACAGTTTCTTATAGCTGCTCAGTTGCAGATACGGTTTTTCAGGATGGAAGTTGCGGATGTACTTGAATCGTTCCGTCCGAACACTGCGGATTCGATCGGGTGCGTCTCCGCAACGATCACGGGCAGCAAAAAGCTGTTCATGCCCCTGCCAATCGTCGTCCAACAAACTCTTGCCCGGCAACTCAGGCACACGGATTCCCGCTGCCTCCAAAGTCGTCGGTACGAGATCCAACAAGCTTGCCAATCCATTTTCAACAGAACCGCCGGCCAATTTGGCTGGCCAACGAACGATCAAAGGGGTGTGCAACCCACCGTCATACAACCACTGTTTGCCACGAACGTGAGGCCGACCGTGATCGCCAAAAAAGATCACGAGGGTGTTGTCACTCACACCTTCGGCTTCCAAACGGTCGAGCACCTTGCCGACCTTCCGGTCCAACACCTCGATCGTTGCCAAGTAGTTCGACCAATCCGCTCGCGTGATCGAGTGGTCTGGGTAGTACGGCGGGATCGGAGCATTCGGCCGCTTGCGATCACTTTTCACGAACTGGCGATGAGGCTCGTGAACATGAACCTGGGCAAAGAACGGTTGGCCCGGTTCTCGTTCCGACCAATCGTAGGCGTCGAAATGCGTTTTTTTGTCGTACAGATAATTGACGCCGTATTTGTTCGCCTTTCGGTTTCCCACTTCGCCGTTTCCATGCGAAATGAAATAGCCCGCTTCTCGCATCCAATCGACCACGGTGGGGACCTCCAACGTTTTCTTGTCCCGCGTCAGGTGGTGATAACACCCGATCGAAGTCTGATAGCGTCCCGTTTGAAACGCTGATCGCGACGAAGAACAAACGGGCGCGGAACTGAACGCTTTCGCGAACCGCCGACCCTGACTGGCCAATCGATCCAAATGGGGCGTTGCCACCTCGGGATATCCATAGCACCCCAGCTCAGGCCCCAGATCATCCGCAATGATCCAAACGACATTGGGGCGGTCGTCCGCAGAGCTTGGAACGTGGGTTTGTAAGAGTGCGCATACAATGGCCGCAATCAAAATCAAATGGATTCGCATCGACGCTTGCGAGGTGGGCTGGGGAGGCGGGCAGGACCGTGAACACAACACCGTTGGTTCAACTGGCCACAAAAATCTAAGTCGGTAGGCAGGAATGCTAAGTCGGTAGGCAGGAAAGACTGGGTAGAACCTCACGTAGGCGAGTCTCTCTGAGACTCGCAAATGACAGCGTCTCGGAGAGACGTCGCTACGTGATCAAGCGCAAGGACTCCCGCTCACGTGCTTAGTGGTTGTCATGGAGGAGCGGGGCGTGAACGCTACGTTTCGATCGTCAACGCGAGAGGCTGGACCGATTCGCGAATCACGACTTCGCCTCCGAGCGTGGGCAGGTCTGGTTCACTGCCGTTGATCATGGCGATGATCGCGGTCGCCGCGGCTTGTCCCATTTCTTTTCCGGGTTGGCGGACGGTGGTCAGTGGTGGGACGGTCCATTGCGATTCGGGTTGGTCGTCGACTCCGATCAACGAGACGTGTTCAGGGACGAAAATTTGCCGGCGGTAAAGAGCCAGTCGGGCGCCGAACGCCATCAGATCATTCGCGGCGAAGACCGCCGTGTAGGAAACGTGGCGGTCCGCAAGCGTCTGAATCGCGTTGGCAGCGGAATCGGCGTGGAAGTCTCCATGGACGATGTGGTCATCGGTCACCGTCAATCCGGCTTGCTGCATCGCATGTTTGTATCCGGCAAGCCGACCGATCGCGTCGATGTGGTCCTTGGGGCCCGCGATGTGAACGATTTCGCGATGGCCGTGATCGATCAGTGTTTGAGTTGCGTTGGCACCGATCTGAAAGTTGTTTGTGGCGATGATCGCACCCGACCAATCCGGCATCTCGCGAGCGACAACCAGGGTCGGTTTTTCCTCGCCCAGTTCCTCGATCTTTTCCGACGGGATGTCGCCTGCGACCAAGATCAGTCCGTCAACGTTGCGGCCGATCAGCGTTTGAGCGGCGCTGAGAAACAGGTCTTGTTTCAACATCGCATCGCCGACGATCGGAGAGAAACCGGTTCCGTTGAGGCCTCGGATCACGCCTTGCACGACCGAGTCATAAAACGGCGTGCCGATATTCTGCGTCACGATTCCAATCGTCATCGACCGGCCGCCTGCCAGCGAACGAGCGACTTGGTTGGGTTGGTATCCCAATTCGGCCATCGTCGCCAGGACTCGCTCGCGTTTGTCGGCTTGGACAATCAGCGGGCTGTTCAGAACTCGCGAGACCGTGCTCTTGGAGACTTCTGCACGGTTAGCGATGTCTTGGATCGTGATCCGGCCTTTCGACATCGGGCGTGGTCTCACAGCAAAGGGGGAGAAGGAATCATTCGCGACGAAAGATGGCGAAGCGATGCTCATTCTACCCCGAATTGGTCTGAGGCGGCACCTCAGACCAACTTCGCCGGCCCAGGACGGACCGGCGCACAATTAGCGTCTGCGAACCGCAAAGATTTCGCCGTGCCGAAGGGGAACGTTTCGCGAAAGCGGGAGGCTACTTCGCGGGCGGGTTGAGTTCCTGCAGCGATTTGCCCAGGCGTTTTCGCGGAGCGGCTTTTCGGCCGGTCGAGCGAGTGCCCTTTTTGGCCGGCAGGGCTTTTTTCCCTGTCGTCGGTTCTTGCAGAAGTGCCGCGACTTGCGGGTTGATTTCGGAAGTTTCATCCGGCGTGCCGATTTGTTCGACTGCATCGCTCACGCCCAGGATGACTGATTGGCGGACGCCGTCTCGTAACCAGTCGAAAAAGTTCAGGTTCATAACTCAATTGGGTGGTTGGTGTCGGTGAAGATTCGTCGCCTCGGCGGCCGAAGGGAATTCGGTTTCGGAGAGCGAAAATCCGTTCACGGGTCATCGGTTCACGTGTCTTGCCTCACGTTCGTCGCCTGTAAAACATTCCTCGGCGGGGTGTCCAGACCAACAAACGCATTGTGACCAAATTCCGACTTTGGTAGGCTTCTCGGCTAGGCGCCGCGGCGAATTCGCTCGGACGCCCCCTTCCGGCTTTTTTTTACAATCCACACCACCAACCCAGGTGACGGATCGACGGGTGGTCTGCCGGAGCCCGATCGATACGATTTCACCATCGGTAACGTTTTTATGGTTAACCGCAACCTCATCCGCTCCCTCGAAGACGACGACATCCTCGGCGATTTGGCGCTGCTTGCCCCGGAGGACGAAGCCGAAGAATGGCTTCTCGACGCGATTGCTGCTGAGCAGCAAGATTACAACTCCGGCAAAATTGTTGACGGACGAATTGTTGAACTGAACGACGAGTGGGCTCTCGTCGACGTCGGCTTCAAAAGTGAAGGCACAGTCGGACTGGATGAGTGGGGGCCCGAAGAGGACCCACCAAAGATCGGTGACACGGTCAAAGTCCTGATTGAAGAGATGGAGGATGAGCTCGGTGCTGCCGACGATCCTTATGGCATGATTTCGCTGTCCAAGCGAAAAGCCGAGAAGATCATCGAATGGGAAGCGATGATGGAAACGGTTGCCGAGGGCCAAGTGGTCACCGGTACCGTCATTCGCAAAATCAAAGGTGGCTTGCTCGTCGACATCGGCGTCAACGTGTTCTTGCCAGGCTCGCAAGTCGACATCCGTCGTCCCGGCGACATCGGCGACTTCATCGGTCGTGTTGTTCAAGCCGAGGTGCTCAAGATCGACGACACGCGTCGCAACATCGTCATCAGCCGCCGCAGCTTGATCGAGCGTCAACGCGAAGAAGATCGCGCTTACTTGATGCAAGAGCTGGAAGTCGGCCAAATCCGCAAGGGGATTGTCAAGAACATCGCCGACTTCGGTGCGTTCGTCGACCTTGGCGGCATCGATGGTTTGCTCCACATCACCGACATGGCTTGGGAGCGTATCGGTCACCCAACCGAAATGCTGTCGATCGACCAAGAGATCGAAGTCAAGGTCCTGCACATCGACCGCGAAAAGCAAAAGATTGCTTTGGGTCTGAAGCAAAAAGATCGCAACCCTTGGGAAAACATCGAGACCAAGTACCCGGTCGAATCGGTGCATCCTGGCGAAGTCGTCAACGTGATGAGCTACGGTGCGTTCGTGAAGCTGGAACCCGGCATCGAAGGTCTGGTTCACATCAGCGAAATGAGCTGGACCAAACGCGTCAATCACCCCAGCGAATTGGTCAACATCGGCGACAAGATCGATGTCATGATCTTGGGTGTCGATCCCGAAGGCCAGCAATTGTCGCTGGGTATGAAGCAAACGCTGAAAAACCCATGGGACGAAGTCCTCGAACGTTACCCCGAAGGCAAAGACGTCAAGGGCAAGGTTCGCAACCTCACCAACTACGGTGCCTTCATCGAGTTGGAAGAAGGCATCGACGGTCTGTTGCACGTCAGCGACATGTCCTGGACCCGCAAAATCGCTCACCCGAGCGAAGTGCTGGAGAAGGGCCAAGAGATCGAGTGCCGTATCCTCAGCGTCGACGAACAACGTCGCCGGATCGCTTTGGGTCTGAAGCAGCTCGACAACGACCCATGGGATGGCGACATTCCAGACCAGTACCAGCCTGGCCAATTGGTCAAGGGTGAGGTCACCAAGATCACCAACTTCGGTGTCTTCATCGGTCTCGAAGACGGCTTGGAAGGTTTGCTGCACATCAGTGAATTGGCCGAGCACAAAGTCGAAGATCCCGAAGAAGTGGTCAAGGTTGGTGATCCAATCGAAGTTAAAGTGCTTCGCGTGGACACCGACGAACGCAAAATCGGTCTGTCGCTCAAACGAGTCGATTGGAGCGAGGAGCAAGAGAAGTCCGCTGCCGCCGCGGAAGCCGCCGAGTCTGGCATGCCAACTCCAGTCGACGAAGGCGATTTGAAGGGCGGTTTGGGTGCGGCTGGGCCGTTGATCCCGACTTCCGACTCGGAATAGTCAAAAAAGTTTCCAGGCGAGTCAGCCGGATGTTTTCGCGTCCGGTTGCTCGGTTGGAACAGACTTTCTCTCCGAGGGAGCGTTCCTTTCTCCGCATCGGTTCGGTGTGGCGTGAATGGAGCGACGAAAGCGTGCTCAAGTTGAGCCAACGAGCATTGAACAGTTGACACATGGGACGGGCGTTTGATCTGCTTCAAACGTCCGTTTTCTTTTTGCGCCGTATGTTTGATTGCACTTCCACGGTTCGTCTTCGGTAACGGTTCCCGCCTCCCCGGCAGCGTTTTCTCTCGTTCATCCTCAGTTGCTATGAATCTCAATCGACGCGAAATGCTTGGCGCGACGTTGGCTTCCGTGACGGTTGCGGCTTCGCGAGCGGTGAATGCGTCGGAGACCTTTGAGACTCCTACAATTCATGTGCCCAGCCGGCCAGTCGTGCGGGTGCTCGGAACTCATGTGACGCTGCAGGAGGATCTGCGGATTCGTGCTGAAGCCGACCTGGGGATTCAGTTGGAATTCACACCGGGCGGCAGTGCGGAAGTCCTGCACCGGGCGTCCACGCGACCCGAGTCATTTGATTTGTACGAGCAATGGTCCAATAGCATTCGCGTGTTGTGGCAGGCCGGAGCGATCCAACCGATCGATCGGAATCGAATTCGATACTGGGATGAGATCAATCCTTTGACCCGCGTGGGGCGTCTGACACCGGACGCCAAGAATGGTGCCGGGGACGCCCCGAACAAACTGCTCTTCATTCAACCGGATCGCACGCTGGGAGGCAGTTCGACGGAAGAGGTCTCGTTCTTGCCGTATGTGCACAACGTCGATTCGTTCGGCTACAACGCTGCGATCGTTCCCCGTGGGATTCCCTACGAGACCGAGTCGTGGGCATGGCTGCTGGACGAACGTTGGGCGGGGCAAGTTTCCATTGTGAACGAGCCCACGATTGGTCTGTTTGATTTGGCGTTGGCCGTTCAGGCCAAAGGCTTGGCAGAGTTCGACGACATCGGTGATCTCAGTGAATCCGAGTTGGAAACACTGTTTCAAATTTTGGAAGACTTCCGACGGGGCGGCCATTTTCGCGGCGTTTGGAGCAGCGTTCCTGCATCGGTGGATTTGATGAGCCGTGGCGAAGCGGTGATTGAAAGCATGTTTTCACCGGCAGTGTTTGATTTGAGAGGCCGCGACGTTGATTGCGTCTATGCGTCGCCCAAAGAAGGCTATCGGGCATGGCACGGTGTGATGTGTCTGTCGTCAAAGACCACGGGTGCCGTCAAAGATGCTGCGTACGAGTACATGAACTGGTGGTTGTCCGGATGGCCTGGGGCGTTCATCGCCCGGCAGGGATACTACATTTCCAACCCACAACGTTCGCGCGGCGAGCTCAGTGCTGCGGAGTGGGATTATTGGTACGAAGGCAAACCCGCAGCCACCGACCTGCAGGGCACAACTGGACGTGTCGTTGTGAAAGCAGGTCAGAAGCGAGACGGTGGATCCTACGAAAAAAGATTCAGCAACATCGCGGTGTGGAACACGGTGATGAACTCCTATGAGGCGAGTCTGCGTCATTGGAACGAGTTCTTGTCGGGATGATCGTGATGCTGACCCAACTGGGACGCCAGACTCTGCGGCAGCGCATCTACTTGACCAGCGCTTGCTTGGTCGCGTTGTGCGTGTTCAGCACGTGGATTGGCCTGAGTGGTCAGTCCGCTTTGCTGAAGAGCTTTGACGAGTACCAGCGAGCTGAAAGCACTTCTGCGGTCATTGAAACGATTGACCGGAAAGTTCAGGAGCTGAAGTCGAGCAGTGAGAGCTATTTGTTGACAGGGGCGTCGGCACAGTATCGGGCGGCTTTGTCGCTTCAGAAGGAACTGGCAGATGAAATTGAACGTGCCAGAGGGGCCGACGCTTCCATCGAGGAAACGTTGGCCCAGATGGAAAACCACCTCAACGTCCTGAACGAGCAGTTGAAATTGGCGGCGGAAGAGCGCGAGTTGCGTTCGCAGTTGGTTCAGAACCAATTGCCGGAAGAAGCCAAACGGGTCCGCGTGGCATTCAATGAGCTGCGTGGTTGGTGGATGGAGGATCCGGTCGAACACCGGTCGCAGATCCGCAAACACGGCAACGCTCGAGGGGCCTTTGTTTCAGCTCATCGTTCGTTGCTGGAGTATTTCAATCATCCCAAGTCAGCCAGCTTTGATCGGGCGGCAAAGTATTTGGAGGCGGCCCGTCAAGCGTGCCGCGAATTGCAGGCGGATCCCGACAACCAGCAGGATGAGGTCCAGGCAATGCTGTCGGAAGTTCTGGCGAGCTTGGCTGAGTTTCAACGCGTCGGGACTCGCGCGTTTCAGGCCACTCGCGGGTACATGGTTTATTCCAATGTCGTGATGGCAGGTGAAATCGCGGAGTTCAGCTATCAGTCATCCAAGCTGAAAGAGTTCGTGCAGGAACAAAAGGCTCTGAACCAACGCAATCGAGAGGCCTCGTTTCGCCGCTCTCGTACCATCGCTTTCGCTGCTGCGTTCGGAGCGGTGCTGATCGCGATGTTGTTGGCGACCAGTTTGTCGATGGCCGTTGTGGGGCCGATCAGTCGGATCACGGAAATGTTTCGTCGATTGGCCGCTGGCGAGACGATGTCAATTTCCGCCAAGACGGAGCGGACCGATGAGATCGCTGAGATGGTCAAAGCGGCTCGTGTCTTCAGCGACAAAAACCAAGAAACCAAACAATTGCTGGAGCGGTCCGAGAGCCTTAGCCAGGAATTGGTGAAGAAAGCCGAGGCGTTGGAGGAATCGAACCGAGAACTCGACAATTTCGCGTACATCGCTTCTCATGATTTGAAGTCGCCACTTCGCGGCATCCAGCACCTGGCAGACTGGGTGCAGGAAGATTGCGAGGACATTTTGCCAGAAAGTTCGCGCGAACATTTAATGCACATGCAGTCACGTGTGCGCAGCATGGAATGTTTGCTGGACGATCTGCTGAACTACTCACGAGTTGGGCGAGTGGATTCCATCCCCGAGGAGGTGGATTGCAACGAATTGGTGAGTTCGATCGTTTCGATGGCGGACAACATGGGCGGTTGCGACATTTCTTGGGGTGAGTTGCCCACCTTGGACACCGTGCGAACGCCGCTCAAGCAAGTCCTTTTGAATTTGATCACCAACGGCGTGAAATACAATGACAAGGGTGCGGATGGCAGGATTGAAGTGCGGTGTGAAGAACAGGAGAATTGGTACCGGTGGGAAGTCGATGACAATGGAATCGGGATCGAAGACCGGTTTCACGAGAAGGTGTTTCAGATGTACCAGCGAGTGGCACCTGACGTGTCTGACGGAAGCGGCATGGGACTTGCCATCGCAAAAAAACACGTGGAGCACTATGGTGGTGACATTGGACTATGCTCCACACCTGGAAGCGGAACAACATTTTGGTTCACATGGCCGAAGCGTCTTGAAACGATGAACCAGTCAGTGAGGGATGGCTCCACTGAAGACTCCATTGTAAACGTGCGTACATGACAGCGTCTCTTTCTGATCTTTCTGACGGCAGCGAACCGAAACGCCCTACCTTTCTTCTGATTGAAGATGACGCGGTGGACGTGGAGGCTTTTCGACGCGCGGTCAAACGCAATCAGGTGGATTGCGAACTGGTCCACGCATCCGATGGTGGCGAAGCTTTGAAAAAACTTCGCGATTTGGTGGATGAGAAAGACAACGTCGGCGTCTTGGCGTTCTTGGATCTGAACATGCCCGGGCTCAATGGCCATGAATTCTTAACCGAGGTCCGCCGAGACGATGCTCTGAAACGTTTGGCTGTGATCGTGGTGACAACTACGCGGCATCAGCGTGACATTGCTTTGGCGTACGACAAGAACGTGGCTGGCTACTTCGAAAAAGATGATTTGAACTCGGTCCTCGAGATGGCTCGACAATTCGCAGGACGCCTGGTGTTTCCCACCTTGGGTTCCAGCGGCGAATGAGTTGAGTGGGGCGTGGTTGCCGATCTCCGCAGAAAAAGCGACAACATCGGTGCGAGATTGTTCACCGCCTGAGTGAACCCGTTCTGAGTGGAAGCCTTCCTGGTTGCATCATGTCATCATCCAATCTTCGTGTCGCTCTCGTTGGATCGACCGGTTACACCGCACTCGAAGTTGCCCGATTGTTGCTCACCCATCCCGGTGCGGAGTTGGTGGTCGCGACCAGTCGCCAAGACGAGGGCAAACCGCTGTCAGAAATTCATCCGATGCTGGCCGGACGCTGTGACGTGACATTGCAACCGCTCGATGCAGACGCGATCGCGAAAACGGCTGATGTGGCAATGTGCTGCTTGCCTCACGGAGCTTCCGCGGAAAGCGTCAAGCAATTGGCCGACGCTGGCATGCGGGTGATCGACTTCAGTGCCGATTTCCGGTTGTCGAGCCTTGAGACGTACGAGCACTGGTACGGCGTCAAGCATCCTTGGCCGGAGCGGATTGGAAATGTTGTCTACGGCATGCCCGAGTTTTTCGCGGACGAAATTCGTACAGCCGACATCGTGGCCAACCCAGGGTGCTATCCCACGTCTGCGATCATGCCGCTGGCCCCACTGGTGAAAGCGGGGTTGATCGAGACCGACGACATCATCGTCGACAGCAAATCGGGCGTTTCGGGCGCTGGTCGTTCGCCGAAATTGGGAACGCTTTACTGCGAGACCAACGAATCGATCTCAGCGTACGCGGTTGGAACGCACCGCCACGCACCCGAAATCGCGGACCTCGTCGAACGAATCTCGGGGGATCCGATTGAAGTCATGTTCACGCCTCACTTAACGCCCATGGATCGCGGCATCCTGTCGACGATCTATGTGAAGCCGGCTGGCAAAGCGGGCTCGGTGGAAGAAGCCGTGGCTGCGATGATGAGTTTGTTGCGAGACACTTACTCGGACCAGCCGTGCGTGCATGTGGTCGATCATTTGCCTGCGACCAAGTATGTCGCCGGCACAAACCACGTTCAGATTTCGGTTCGTCCCTCGGGCAAACGTGCTGTTATCGTCTGCGCGATCGACAACCTGACCAAAGGTGCCAGCGGAGCGGCTGTGCAAAACATGAACGTGATGTTCGGATTACCAG
>NZ_JBICHO010000251.1:0-8226 GCF_043100905.1 Rhodopirellula sp. JB055
AGCGTCAGCTTTTTCATAACCCGAAGCGTCAGCGAGGGAAAAACGATGTTGACTTCGCCTCGCTGACGCGTCGGGTTATGAAAAACCAATGCCTCACGCAAAAGCGCAACTTCAAAACATCGGAGCCAGCGCGGAACCCTCCCCGGCCCGAAGCAGGCCGCCCCTCCCAAAGGGAGGTTGACTAAAACAGCACGACCTCGAGGGCGGGCAAATGCCGCTACTGCCCTCGCAGGCAGAACCTTCGCGAGCGACCCAAGAAACTCAACCGCGAGCTTCTTCGAACGCGGTGATCTTGTCTTCGTGCTTCAGCGTCAACGCGATGTCATCGAGACCGTGCAACATGTTGTGCCGGCGACTCTCGTCGACTTCGAATGAACGCTCAAAGCCTTGGCCGTCCGTGATGACTTGCTTTTCCAAATCGACGGTCAACTGATACGGGTTCCCCTTCTCGGCTCGCTGGAACAATTCCTCCACGTCTTCTTCGGACAACGCGATCGGCAGGACGCCGTTTTTGAAGCAGTTGTTGAAGAAGATGTCTGCGAACGAGGGAGCGATCACGGCGCGAAAGCCATAATCGTCGAGCGCCCAAACCGCGTGTTCGCGGCTACTCCCGCTGCCAAAGTTTTGACGCGTGAGCAAGATCGACGCCCCTTTGACATTGATGCGATTGAGCTCAAAGTCAGGGTTCTCGGTCTCGCCGTCTTCCAGGAAACGCCAATCGAAGAACAAGAACTGGCCGAAGCCGGTTCGCTCAATGCGTTTCAGGAATTGCTTAGGGATGATTTGATCGGTGTCAACATTGGCACGATCCAACGTTGCGACAACGCCTTGGTGTACGGTGAAGTTTTGCATGATGGAAGCCTGCGGCTTCAGCTATCAGCGTTTCGCTTCTAGCTGCTTGCTATTGAGAGGTGGTTTGGTGGCCGACGGGCGTTCGCCCGGGTTGCCGGCGTGAAGACAGAAACAAAAAAGCCAGCGGCTCATCACGAACCGCTAGTACTCGAGCCAAATTGCCGCCTGGCAACTCAGCGATAATCCCAATTGCGGATGTCGACGAAGTGACCTTCGATCGCGGCCGCAGCGGCCATCGCAGGGCTGACCAAGTGTGTCCGGCCTCCCTTGCCCTGGCGTCCTTCGAAGTTGCGATTGCTGGTGCTGGCACAACGTTCCCCAGGAGCCAACTTGTCCGGGTTCATTGCCAAGCACATGCTGCAACCGGCTTCTCGCCAATCAAAACCAGCTTCCGTGAAGATCTTGTCCAAGCCTTCTTCTTCGGCTTGCAACTTCACCTTGCCACTACCGGGCACGATCATCGCGTTGACTTTGTCGCTGCAACGATAGCCTTTGATCACGGCCGCAGCGGCTCGTAAATCTTCGATCCGGGCGTTGGTGCAGGAACCGATGAAGACGCGATTGATTTCAATCTCGGTGATCGGCGTGCCTGCCTTCAGGTCCATGTACTGCAGTGCAGATGCCGTCGACTTCTGCACGTTCACGTCGGTGCTGTCACCGGGCGATGGCACCACCGAATCAACGCTGCAAACCTGACCGGGGTTGGTTCCCCAGGTCACTTGCGGACGAATGTCCTCGCCTTTGTACACGTTGCTGCGGTCGTAGGTCGCGCCGGGATCTGACGGCAACTTCTTCCATTGCTCCACAGCCGCGTCGAAGTCATCTGGGCACTCCGGACGACCACGCAAGTAATCGAACGTGGTTTGGTCGGGCGCGATCATGCCGGCGCGAGCCCCAGCTTCGATCGACATGTTGCAGACCGTCATTCGCTCTTCCATCGTCAGGTTGCGAACGGCGTCCCCGGTGAATTCGAGAACGTAACCTGTTCCGCCTGCGGTTCCGATTTCACCGATCAGATACAGGATCATGTCCTTAGCTGTCACTCCGCGAGCAAGATCGCCATCGACGCGAAGTTCGAACGTTTTGGGTTTGAACTGCAACAAAGTTTGCGTCGCCAACACGTGCTCGACTTCGCTGGTTCCGATCCCAAACGCGAGCGAACCAAACGCGCCGTGCGTGGCGGTGTGCGAGTCACCACAGACAATCGTCATGCCGGGCTGGGTGTAACCGTTCTCGGGGCCGATCACGTGCACAATGCCTTGACGCACATCGTCGATGTCAAACAGTTGAACACCGAACTCTTTGCAGTTCTCACGCAGGGTTTGGATCTGCTTGGAACTGATCGGATCCGCGATCGGCAGGCTGCGATCGGAGGTGGGAACATTGTGATCGGGAGTCGCGATGGTCCGCTCGGGGCGGCGAACGGGGCGGTTGTTGATCCGCAAACCTTCGAACGCCTGGGGGCTGGTCACTTCGTGGACCAAGTGCAGATCGATGTAAATGATCGCAGGCCCAGACTCGGGAGCGTGAACCAAGTGCTGGTCCCAAATTTTGTCCAGCAACGTTTGTTTGCCGGCGGATTGAGAAGAGGCCCCCGCTTGGCTAGGGGCAGTCGAAGAAGCGTCAGACATGGATCGTGAGACGAGCGTAGGTGGGGAAAACTGGGATTTTAATCCCGGGAACCCGACACTGTCGACACTCAACGGCAACCTGTCAACTCAAAGCGGTGACAGAAGTTGTGATCCGCAGCACCTTCGCCGCGACTCTCAATCATCCCACCAAATCCACTCACACTCACGGTGTGAGCCCCCGGCTAAACCGGCTCTTCGATGAATTCGTGAACGGGTTGCTGCCCCGGAACGATCCGAGTGATGCTGACCTTGGTGCGGCGGAGCTCTTCCACCTCTTCCAGCAGATTATTGAGCAAATCAGCGATCTCGGCTCCTGCCGTTTCGCCAATGTGGACCATGAGTGCTTTGCGTGAGTTGTAGCTCAATCCCCGATCGTTCATCTCAGGAGAACTCCACTGCAGGTGTACTTAAATAGAAACAGAAAACGCCCATCGGCTTGATCGTCCGACCTCGGACAACCGAGCAAAGGTTAGAACAGACCCTAATTCGCGACTAGGTTCGCCCAACCGCGAAATTCACTCAACCGTCACACTTTTCGCCAAATTACGGGGCTTATCAACGTCACAACCCCTCAAAACGGCAATATGGTAGGAGAGCAACTGAAGGGGGACGGCCGAGACAATTGGCTGCAAAAACTCGGGGACTTCCGGGATCATGATGACCTCGTCGGCGATCCGGCGAATCTGAGCTTCCTCGTGGCTGGCGACCGCGATCACGGGCCCCCCGCGAGCCTTGACCTCCTCCATGTTCGACATGACTTTGTCGTACGTCGTCCCGCGAGGCATGATGAAAACGCTGGGAGTGTGCTTGTCGACCAGCGCGATCGGGCCGTGTTTCATCTCCGCTGCGGGATAGCCTTCGGCGTGGATGTAACTGATTTCTTTCAGCTTCAGGGCTCCCTCGAGCGCCGTCGGGAAGTTGTAACGACGACCGAGATACAAAAAGTTCGACGCGTCGGCGTACTTCGCGGCAATCCGACGGACTTCTGAATCGCAAGTCAACGCTTGCTCCACTGCGGCCGGCAACCGCCGCAATTCTTCGATGATGCGGCCGCCCGACTCGAAACTCATGTGCCGCATCCGGCCAAAGTACAGCGACAACATCGCCAGCACACAGCACTGGCTGGAATACGCCTTGGTACTGGCGACACCAATCTCAGGTCCAGCGTGAAGGTAAACCCCGCCGTCGGCCGCCTGAGCGATGGAGCTGCCCACGACGTTGCACAGCGCCAAAGTGCGGTGCCCTTTGCGTTTGGTCTCGTTGAGAGCCGCCAGCGTGTCAGCGGTCTCACCGCTTTGAGTGATCCCGAAAACCAGCGTGTTGTTCTCAATCGGCGGGTTTCGATAACGAAGCTCGCTGGCGTATTCAACACACACAGGAATCCGTGCGAATTCCTCAATCATGTATTCCCCGACCAAGGCCGAGTGCCAACTGGTTCCACAACCAGTCAGAATGATGCGCTCCACGCCCCGAAGCTGTTGCGGCGTCAGGTTCAATCCGCCAAAGACCGCCGTCGCGTCTTCGTCGTTCAACCGGCCTCGCATCGCGTTGCGAAGCGAATCGGGTTGCTCGTGAATTTCTTTGAGCATGTAGTGCTCATAGCCGTTCATGCTGACTTCGCCAGTGTCTTCGGCCAACGGCTGAATGTTGACCCGCACCTTTCCGCTGTCGCGATGCAGCACGGTGAAGCCTTCTGCCGTCAGCACTGCGATTTGGTGGTCGGCCAAGTAAACGATGCGATCGGTTCGTCCCGAAATGGGCGACGCATCGCTGGCGACGAAGTACTCGCCGCGGCCAACGCCCAACACCAACGGGCTGCCAAAACGAGCCGCGATGAGCAGGCCCGGTTTCTCTCGAAACGCAACGGCCAAACCATAGGTGCCGCGAAGCTGTCCGATCGCCCACTGCACGGCGGTGACGTACCGCATGTTGGGCTGAGCCGGATCGGGCGGCGTGTTTTTCAACCCCTCGGCCACCAAGTGCGCAATCACTTCACTGTCAGTCGCAGACTTGAAGACGTAGCCCTTGGCGGTCAACTCATCTTTGAGAACCTGGAAGTTCTCGATCACGCCGTTGTGAGCCAGAACGACTTCGCCCTCCCCACCGATGTGCGGGTGAGCATTCTCTTCGGTCGCCGGCCCGTGGGTGGCCCAGCGAGTGTGCCCCAGCCCCAAGGTGCCTTCCGACGGGGTGCCCAATCGATCGGCCAGTGCCTGGATTCGCCCGACCGACCGCGTGATCGAAATTTCGTTTCCGCCGTGAATGGCCACCCCAGCACTGTCGTAGCCGCGGTACTCCAAACGACGAAGTCCATCGACCAAAAACTCAGCCGCTTGATCCGCGCCGACGTATCCAACAATTCCACACATGGCTCTCGCCGCTATCCGAATGACGAAAAAATGAACTCGCGATCATTGCTATGTCCCACGGGAACGTAGTTCACGTCAAGAGACGCCCACCCGATCACCGCTGCAAAATCCGCTCTGGGACGCCACGCCACCGACTTAAAACAGACTCCGAACAACGCCCGCGAACGCTTTATCGGCACGTGCATCGCATCCGATCCAACCCTTTGACGCCCCCGGATTCGGATGATTCCTCGAAACGCTCAAAACCGCTACCACCCGTCCAGTTTCCCAGTCCCGCCGAACCGACGCCGCTGACACGACAGCATTCTTCCCCGCAAAACGATTTTTGCGAGTAACGCACAACGATGGAGCGACCGTTGCTGCATTTGCCGTGTCCTGCAGCGTGAAGTCAATTTGACCGGCTCTCCAGCGGCATTCTGTCGACCTAACCTTCGTCGGTGTTCTTCCCCACCCTGGAGAAAAGCCCTTCTAACAAGCGAATTCGCACGAAAGACGCGGAGTCCAAACAGCAGACGCAGAGACCAGCGGCACCCGCACGCCAGCCCCGTCGTGAACGAAAGACAACCACCATGCCCCTGTCCAGCCAACGATCCATCAACGGTCGCGCCGCTCGTCCCAGTCGCCGCGTCCACCGCAGCACTTCATCGCCCCGGAAAGAAACGGCCTCCGATCCACTCGGCGCTGCCGTCCGCCTGCTCAGCGAAACAGCGCACGATTTGAAATCGCCGCTGGCAGGAATCGCCGCCACCATGGAAGTCATCCGAGATGGCAGCCTTGGCGACATCACGCCGTCTCAATCCGAATTCCTCCTCGCGGCAATGAACCAATGCCGCTACATCGATTCCCTGATTGGCGAACTGTCGCGAGCGGAACGTCTGAGATCAGGAATGCCACGCGTTCGCCGGGTCGCGACGAAACGGTCCGCGATTCGCGAATCGGTCGAACTGGCCACACGTTCCCTGCTCAGCAACAAACACATCGACTTGCTTTGGGATGGCGTCGATCCTGGCTGCGCCGATGTGCTGATCGACTCGACGATCCTTTCGCGACTGTTGACCAATCTGATCATCAACGCGGAACGAGCCAGCCAATCCGGTTCGCCAATCCTGATTCGCGTGGAAGACGACCTGCCTCGCGGCGTCGCGGTTTGGTCCGTGATCGATCGCGGGAGAGGCATCTCGCCTCAAAGGCTGCAGCAAATCAGCGGTGCCAACTCGATCGAGTCAGACCTGGGCGGCGAGGGGCTTGGGCTGATGATCGCTCGCCAAATGGCGTCGCTTCATTATTCGTCGCTGACGTTGCGAAGCCGCCTGGGAAGCGGCACCGACGCCGTCTTCGAAACTCCGCTCGCAACCCCGGCCGCGATTGCAACCACATTCGCCCGATTCCGCTCTCAGAAACGCGGTGTTCGATCTCGCCCCCAAACCATCCAACAATGGAAATCGGGCGTGCAGGCAACTGCAGAACGTGAACTCCTGAGTGGCACACGAGTCCGGATTGAGAACTCGCCGACACGTTCGTCCTGGCACGAGGTTCAACTGCAATCCGACGACAGCCGCCCCCTACGGCCAGATCGTTTGGCCCTCGGGCGAGTCACGGCTGACGAAGAATGCTCCATGGAACTGGCGGATCGCTTCGACGAAACGCTGCAGTACAACCTCAGCCAATTTGAACTGGCCTACCGGACCTCACGTCGCAGTTGGGTGTGCGCTTTCGACGCCGACCATCACACCATGCCGGCTCGCATGCAGCAAATCGAATCGCTCTCGCAACGGGTCACCCCCGCCATTCGATTGCAGTGGAGCGCCCCCTCGATCGTGCCCGTGCAAGAACGCAACCTGCAATGCTTGCTGCTCGATGCGATGACCACGCGATCGCTGGCCGAAGCACCGGGAACGATCCCCGACGTCGACTCCGTTCGACTAGGGACCCCGGAGATCCCGTATTCTCCCGTCGCTTCCGCCCGACTCGACGAGGAACTTCGACGAATGAATCAACGCCTGCGATCACAATCCGAACGACTTCGAGCCCAGTCCGCGGCTCTGCGACCGCAAAACTGAATTCGAGCGACCACGGCCCCAAAGACGCGAGGACTTCTCAACGTTTGGCTTTAGGTCCTTTAGTCGTTTGCGAACAACGTTTACACTTCGCCGCTGTGATTGCTCCGGTCAGTTTTCGACGGAGCAGACGATTTTACGAGAAACATGCGGGCGAGTAGCGAGATGAGTGATTCAACAGTTCGAGGCGTGGTCCACGTGATCGAAGAAACCAAGACTTACGGTCAAAAAGGGTTCCGAAAACGAATGGTGGTTCTCGAACAAGACAAAGGCAGCTTCAGCAACTACGTTCCCATCGAATTCACGCGAGACGCTTGCGACACCGTGGACGAGATGAACATGGGTGACGAAGTCGAAGTCGCCTACCGTCTGAACGGCCGAAAATGGCAGCGTGATCCACAAAGCGAAGTCAAATACTTCGTCAGCGTCGAAGCACTCTCCTACAAGGTGCTTGGCGCATCGGGCGGAAACGCAGGCGGTGCAGAAGCCGCCAACGATGCCTTCAACGAAGTCGACGACGAAGCTCCCTTCTGATCTGCAGCGCCGGCTCACCAACTGAACACCAACCCGAAAAGCCCGCCAAACCATCGCGTTTGGGGGCTTTTTGCATTTGCTCACCCCCGATTTCGATTGCGCGTATTTTCGCGTTTGACCGCAAATCGATTCGACGGCACTGCAATTAACTTGGCACCAGTCATTCGGGGGACTAAAAACAGGCTCCAGACGACTCAGTTTGCCCATTTGTGTCTGCGGAGCACAGAAAAAACGTTCAGCCGCCCCCCAACGACACTTGAGGCAGCTCTCAGTCGCCTGTTTCATTCCGACCGAAGGGAGCCCGCTCAACATGCCTTCCGATCCGATGACGCTGATGCGGCTCTCGATGCTGCGGTACAAAACCGGGCGTCTGGAACGTTATCTCGCCACTGCAGACCGGGCACGCGAAATCCAGCGAGAAAACCTGCTTCGACGAATCCGGCAAAACGCGAACACCGCGTTCGGTCGCGATCATGGATTCTCCGAGATCCGCACGCTCGAAGATTACCGGAAACGAGTGCCAATCGCGGGCTACGAAGCAGGTCGTTTCGATCGGCAATCCGCACTGACGGATAGATCGAAAAGCAGGCATCACGATCGCACAGCGGTGGCCTTTGGCGGCAACGCGGGAAGGCAAGGCACCACACACGTCGGCCAGACCGCCGGTCTTGGCAAACGGCACGGCTTCGGTGGTCAGGTAGACAATGTTCAACTTGGATGTCCGTCAGTGATGTTGCGTCGGCGCCGCGTCGGCCCTAATCCTCTGATCGACTCTGGGTCGAA
>NZ_JBICHO010000252.1:0-10721 GCF_043100905.1 Rhodopirellula sp. JB055
GATGTGCAGCAGCAGGTTTGTGCTGCCGCCGACGGCTGCATGCATCAACATCGCGTTTTCGAATGCTTTGTCCGTCAGGACGTCGCGGAGCGTCAAACCCGATGCGTGCATCGCTGCGGCGGTGGCGGCCGCGTCACGAGCCAGACGGGTCCAGATCGGTTGTCCGCTGGGCGCCAGCGCCGCGTGCGGAACCGTCATGCCGAGGGCTTCTGCAATCACTTGGCTGGTCGCTGCCGTGCCCAGGAACTGGCATCCGCCGCCGGGTGTGCCACAAGCTTTGCAGCCCGCCACGGAGGCTTCTTCCAAACTCATTTCGCCACGACTGTAGCGTGCTCCGATGGTTTGAACCTTGCCCGCGTCTTCGCCCACGGTTGGCGGCAGGGTCACGCCGCCGGGAACCAACACATTCGCGAGGTGACCGGTTCCTGCGAGAGCCATCATCATGGCGGGCAAGCCTTTGTCGCACGTGGCAATTCCGATCACGCCTTTGCGTCTTGGCAGCGATCGGATCAAGCGACGCATGACGATTGCGGCATCGTTGCGATACGGCAATGAGTCAAACATGCCGTGCGTGCCCTGCGTTCGGCCGTCGCAGGGGTCGCTGACGAAGGCGGCAAAGGGAACCCCGCCGTCATGTTCGATTTGTTCCGCGGCGGCTTGACCGAGCAAGCCGACTTCCCAGTGCCCGGTATGATAACCGAGTGCCTGCGGCGTGCCGTCCGGGTTGCGCACGCCACCTTGGGTGCTGAGAATCAGGTATTGATCGCCGAGGACTCGACGGGGGTCGAATCCCATGCCGACACTTTGAGTCAGTCCGAACAGGTCACCGCTGGTCCAAGATCGAAGAATCTCGTCGGAAAGCGGAAGTTTGCCATCGGGACCATCTGCCTTGGTTGCCAATGTTTCGGGGGCATCCAAGGCAGCAAAGTAGTCGGAAGGGTCAATCACTGCGTCGGCCACTGGTGAGAATCAAGAGGTAATATGCCAGCGTCATGATCGATTGCAATGTCGCGGCAACATAAGTCAACGCGGCAGCGTTCAGAACCTTTGCGACATAGCGTTCTTCCTGCGCCGTGATCAAACCATACTCGACCAGGTGCTCGCGAGCACGACTGGACGCGTTGAATTCGACCGGCAAATTGACAACCTGAAAAAACACCACGGCGGAGAACAGGATCACGCCGATCCACATCAACGGTTGAAGTGTCAAGAACGCGCCGATAAAAAACAGCGTTGCACCGATCCCGCTGCCGAAATTCGCGGCCGGAACGGCCAGGTTGCGAACCACCAGCGGTGCATAGCGCTGCGCGTCCTGGAACGCGTGGCCTGCTTCGTGACATGCCACGCCGAGCGCCGCCATGGAGCGACCCGAGTAAACATCGTCGCTGAGACGAAGCACCTTCGCTCGCGGATCGTAGTGGTCCGACAGTTGACCCGGCACGCGTTCGATACCGATCGATTGCAATCCGGCACGATCGAGCATGCGACGGGCTGCTTCGGCGCCCGACATCCTCGCTGGCACTTGCGCCATCGCCGCGAACGACGATTTCACTTTCCACTGAGCGTACAAACCCAGCAAAAACGGAGGCAAAACAAACAGGAAGTAGATACCCATCGATGGAATGTTCCACAAAAACAATCGACAGCAAACGCAATCGGCTTGGCGAGTCTTCAATCACGAAGGGACTCTCCAACGCCAAAAATCAGCCGTTCTGACAGTCAAAAAATCGCGTTTTCGCTCGCAGAAGGCCAAATGGGCAGACACTCGCTGCACCACAACCCTGTGTACGCAATTGCCGCACCAACGTTCGCGGCAATAGGCGTTTAAGTTAGTCACGGTTTAAGTCATTCACGAGGAAAGTTGTTAGAGCATCAAGTAAACCAGCACCCCGGTGACGGAAACGTACATCCAAATTGGATAGGCGAACCTCACCAGTTTTTTGTGAGCCACAATGCGGCCGTTTTTGGCCAAGTAGATCGCTCGCAACGCCAAGAACGGCACCGCGATGGCAAGCAGAATGTGTGGGATCAGAATCGATAAGTAGGTGTACCGCGCTGCGTCCGGAGCGTCCTCGGGAAATCGACGGTTGAATTCACCTGTTGACTGATACAACGCGAATTTGTGGAACAGGTAGCACAACAAAAACAGCATGCTGACACCAAACGCACGCAACATCATCTGCTTGTGGATCTTCGCCCGCCCATTCTTGATGTAGTACAGTCCGAGCGCCAAAAAGATCGTGGCAATCAAGTTCAAGGCTGCGTTGAGGTGCGGCAAATTGGCCGCCAGGGTATCCCACATGAATCAAGACTTCTTCGAGGAGGCGTCGTCCTGGAGCATCGATTCAATGCTCGCTTTCAGTTCCTTCAGTTGACGTTTTTCAGGCCAATTGTAGAAGCCCTCAATTTTCCCTTCGGCATCGACCAAAACAAAACGTTCGGTGTGGAATTGTTTGTTGACCGGTTGTTGGAAAATTTCCGCGCCAATGCGACGGATGTAATTCAGGTCGCCTGTCAAAAACAGCCACTGGTCTTTGTCGGCACCGAATCGCGCTGCGTACTCTTGCAGGACTTCGGGGGTGTCCGTTTCAGGGTCGACCGAAATGGCAACAAAGCGGACGCCACGCCCTGCAAACTCATCCTGCAACTCCTTCAACTTCTGGTTCTGGGAGACGCAGATGCTAGGGCAAGTGCTGAAGAAGAAACTGACGACGTAGGGGGCTCCTTTCAAGTCCTCGGTCGAAACCATTTCACCGCTGCGTTCGAGCAGTTCGAATTCGCTGAGCCATTCGACGTCTTCTGGAGGTTTGGACGGAGTGTCGTTGGCAACGTCCTCGGGACGAAGTGTCGCGTTGTCAATCACGGCGTTGTCATTTCCGTAGACCACTTCGTCGGCACCTGGACCGTCCTCGCGGACCGACGAGCTGCGAATTTGGCGGCCGACCAGGCCCAGGACAACTCCAGCAACGAGAATCAGTGCGATGTGCGTGACTATTTTCATGGCGAACTGCCCTGACGGGGGGATGTTTCTTGGATTCTCCGATTCATCGATCGCCGCGGTATCGGCTGCGAGGGATGAATTGAATTTCTGTATTGTAATGCCGGGGGGAGTTTTTCTTAACCGTCGGTCCGCGATTGCGAGAACAGGTGCTCAGGCGTTCGGGGCCAGCGGTTGAGTCAGGCACAGTGGCGAAATTCACCGTTTCAGGCGTTTGGATCGATTCGATGGGCTACTGTTTCAATGATGAGTGATGCGAGACAATTTGTCGCTGCTCGAGACCGAACCCCGGGGACACGGATTTGCCTGGGGCCGCCTGAGAACGCCTGCCCCAAAGACTCATGACTGCAACCTCTTACTCGCCCCAGTGTTGGCTGGTTCGTTTTTTTACCTACGCCTCGATCGTTTGCTGCTGCGCGAGTGTCAGTGTCGCTCAGCGACCCGGATCAGGGGGGCCCCGTCCGGATGCTGGTGAGGAGCGTTCTGGGGAAAGACGCCCACGTGGCGGCGGTCGCGCGGCGATCCCTTCGGTGCTGGATGCAGAATTCATTCAGAACAAACTGCCGGCGGGGACCCGCTACATCAGCGATGTTGTCTTCAAGGAAGTCGATGGTCTGGAGCTGAAACTGGATCTGCTGTTGCCAAAGAACGAAGCCAAGAAACCTCTGCCGACGGCGGTGTGGATTCACGGTGGTGCCTGGATGCGTGGGAACAAAGCACGTGACCTGCATCGGTTTGACCAATTGACATCGCGGATTCTAGAAGAAGGGTTGGCGTTTGTTTCGATTGAGTATCGCCTGTCCAACCAGGCTTCGTTCCCGGAGCCAGTTTTGGATTGCACCGATGCAATCGCGTTCTTGAATCTCAATCGCGAAAAGTACGGGTTGGACACGGACCGCATGATCCTTCTGGGGACTTCCGCGGGAGGTCATTTGGCCGCATTGATCGCCACCAACCTGACAAGCGGCAACTCTGAGTTGGTCACCGATGCGTCTCAGTCAATGGGAAAGATTCGCGGCGTCGTCGACTTTTACGGACCAATCGATTTGGTGATGTTGCAATCGAAACGTGGCGAGATCGACTTTGAAAATGACTCCTCCCCGGAAGCCCGCTTCTTGGGGCATTCGCCACTGATGCGTCCGGACCTCGCGCGAGCGGCGTCGCCAATCACCTATGTCACCGAAAACTCTCCGCCGTTCTTGATCTTTCACGGTGTGCTTGATGCGCGTGTGCCGATGAAGCAAAGCATCTACTTGAATTCAATGTTGAGAGCCAATGGCGTTGAAAGCCGATTGGTCGAAGTCAAAGCGGCCCGACACGGCGATGAAAAGTTCGACGACACGCCTTACAACGACGATGCCATCCACTTCATTCGTTCTGTCATCTCTGAAGATGCGGCCGGTGGCAAAGACACCGCCGGCTAATGGTGACAGGTGGGAACGGATGCGATGACGGGGCGCGAACCGGAGAAGCGTTCGGCGGCGCGCCTCGCCCCGGACGGGGCCGGCGTTATGCCACGCGGGCCTTGCTGACGCGTTTTGAAGTTGCGTTTTTCTCAAAACCCGAAGCGTCAGCGAGGAAAAAACGATGTTGACTTCGCCTCGCTGACGCGTCGGGTTATGAAAAAATCAATGCCTCACGCAAAAACGCAACTTCGAAACTGACGCGTGGGGTTACCAGGCGGAGTTGCGTGCTCGGTGCGTGCTTTTAAGCGATGCGTTCTTCGGTGATGTGCGCGGTGCCGTCCGGGTCGACGCGGCGGAAGAAGCAGCTTTCGTAGTTCTCGTGGCAGGCCGCGCCGGTTTGATCGACGGACAAAAGGATCGCGTCGGCGTCGCAGTCCACTCGGATTTCACGGACGATTTGGGCATGACCACTGGTGTCGCCTTTTCGCCAGAGTTCGCCTCGCGAGCGACTGAAGTAGACGGCTCGGTTCCCTGAAAGCGTTTCCTCCCAGGCTTCGCGGTTCATCCAGGCCAGCATCAGCACTCGCCCGGTGGTGGCGTCTTGGGCGACCGCTGGAAGCAGGGGTTGGCCGGTCTTGGGGCATGGAACCCCGGCGTCAAAGTTGGGGATCGTAGAGATCATGGTAGTGATTCGGTGTTGAGGTTGACGATGATTTTGCCGGCCAGTTGACTGCTGTCTTCCAGCGTTGCGGATTCTTGCAAGGCGTGAGCTTGGGCGGCTTGTTCCAAGGTGAAACGGGCACTGATGTTGGCGGAGAGTTTACCCGACGCCAGCCAATCGGAGATGTCCTCCGCGGCGGTCTTCATTTCCGTCGGGGAGGCTTTGAACATGACAAATCCATGGAGCGAGCATTCTTTGACGTAAAACGGACCGACTGGAAAAGCCGGACGTGCGTCTCGTCCTGCCATCAGCACCATGCGTCCACGACCAGCAAGTAAATCGACAGCGGTGTCGAAATCAGGTTCGCGCCTCGTTTCCCAGAACACGTTGACGCCGTCGGGAGCGAAGGCTTTCGTTTTCTCAGCGATGGATTCTTCCTTGTAGAGAATCACTTCTTCAGCGCCGAGGTCGCGACAAACCTGGGCTTTCGCTTCGCTGCCAGCGGTCGTGATCACTCGGGCTCCTTTTGCAGCGGCCATTTGAACAACCATCGATCCCACGCCGCCGCTGCCGCCGATGATCAAGATGCTTTCGCCAGGCGTCAGTTGGGCTTCGCGAAAAAGCCCGAGATGAGCGGTGACACCAACGAGTGCGCACGCGGCGGCGTCCTCATAGGGCACGGGCTCGGGGAGCTTGAACACCCATCCTTCGTCGACGGTGATCAGCTCGGCGAGTGTCCCTTGGCGGCCGAGCAGGCCTTGGTTGGTGCACCAAACGCGGTCGCCGATCGCAAAGCCTTTGACCCCGAGGCCAACGCTTTCCACCACTCCAGCGGCATCACAGCCAGGCACAAACGGCTGCGGCAAATCCATGGCGATCGCGCCGGAGCGAATGTACGTGTCGATCGGATTGACGGCCGACGCATACACGCGAATCAGGACTTGGCCAGGTCCTGGGGTCGGATCAGGTTGCTCCGCGACTTGGATGGAATCAGCGGGACCTGGTTCGGTGATGAAGGCAGCTTTCATGGGGCAACTCGTTGAAGTGGACGTTCATCAAATGGGGAGTCCGAGGTCGCACAACGGGCGTCCAACGTGACACAACAAGAACGCTATCTTACCGTTGCAGAGACGATTCGCGAATCCGCGAGACCCAGTGAGTTGCCGTGACGCGCAGTGCTTCGATCGCTTGCGATTCGGCGGCATCCGTTGTTGCAGGATCGGAATGATTGATGGCGGTTTTCAATCGCTCGACCCACTCAGGGTCTTGGACAGCCGATTCGACCTCGGCGGCCTTGGCGACGTCGTCTTGGGGGGCAAAGTAACGCAGGCATGACTTCAGTGTGTGCGATGCGGACCGGAGTCGATTGGCATCGCCTTGCTTGGCGCCTTGGGCCAGATTCTTTATCAGCGAGGGGACTTCCATCAAAAACGCTTCGCAGACGGATTCCATCGTGTCGGGGTCGCTGCCGCAGTGTTTTGACAACTGGCTTCGCCAATCCCAGGTCTCTTCATCGGGAGCGGGTTCCGTTGGATGGTCATCGGGTTGCTCGGAAGGCGTCGAGCCGTTGTCCACCGTTTTGGTGGTGTCGTTTGATTTCAATGGCAGGGCAGCCGGATTGTTGGTTGGCAACTCGGGAGGCAGCATCGCGTCGGATTCAGCGGCTTTCGTCGCAGCCATTACTCGCTCGATTTCAGCGAGCAACAGTTCCAGGTCGACTGGTTTGGTGATGTAGCCATCCATGCCTGCTTCGCGACAAAGTTGACGATGTTGATCGGTGACGTGAGCAGTCAGGGCAATGATCGGAGGCGGTGTTCGGCCAGCTTGGGAGAATTGTTGGTGAATGATACGAGTGGCTTCGGTGCCATCCATGTTTGGCATTTGCAAGTCCATCATGATGCAGTCAAACGAGCTGGATGCCAGTCGATCGACGGCGGCTTCGCCGGAATCGGCCGTTTGCACATGATGTCCGGCGGCGACCAATTGATCGTGAATCACCAGCCGATTGGTCGCACTGTCGTCGACAACGAGCAATCGATAAACAGGCGATTCGGATGAGGCATCGTCACGTTTGGGATTGGATGGGTGTGTCTCGGTGGCCGATGTGGTCGCTGGGGTTGGGGAATTGGATGTGGTCCGAAGGTTGGTCGCCGGCAGGGTCGGCTTGGTCCCACGCCGTCGTTTGCGTTGTCCGCGACTGGACTGCAAAAGCGGTTTTCCCGAGAGCCAACGGCGCAGTTCATCTGGGTGAAGTGGTTCAATCACAATCGCGTCTTCCCGCTTGGCACGCCGGGGCGTGGGTTCGCCGGCACGGGTGAGCCAGATCACTCGGTCGCTGGATTTACGAGCGCGGATACGGAAGGCGGCGTCGGCGGTTTGGTCGGTCAGGATCCAGTGCAGATGAACTCGGTCGGGTTCCAGCATGGAAGGAGTGCGGATGGGCCATTGGCAATGCAGCAACGTTTCTGCAATGGCGTCTTGCATCGTGGTATTGCCAACCGACACAACCGCAGTGGCACCTTCAGGCGGAACGGCTGGCAGCGTCTTCT
Source organism: Rhodopirellula sp. JB055 (assembly GCF_043100905.1). Lineage (NCBI taxonomy): Bacteria > Pseudomonadati > Planctomycetota > Planctomycetia > Pirellulales > Pirellulaceae > Rhodopirellula > Rhodopirellula sp. JB055. Next base: position 7,615 of record NZ_JBICHO010000252.1, read on the forward strand.
CGTCGCGGGCAGGCTTGGGATCCAAGGGCAACGCGAGCGCACATTGGAATCGGCTGCCTTGTCCCACGTGGCTGGTCACAGTGATGTCACCGCCCATTCGCTGAGCCAAACCGCGAGCGATTGCCAGGCCCAAACCTGTGCCGCCGAATTGTTTGTTGGTTCCACGATCGGCTTGCTCAAACGCGTCAAAAATCCGCGATTGATTTTCGGGAGCGATGCCGATGCCGGTGTCCGAAACCGTGATCTCGAACCAAGCCATCGGGATATCGTCATTTGGGGCGTCGTTGGGAGCGTTGGATTCGGGCGTGGTGACGGGATGGTTTGCCGGGTTCAGAGGCTCATCGATGGGACTCAGTCGCAGACTCACCTCGCCTTGTTGAGTGAATTTGATCGCGTTGCCAGCCAAGTTCAAAACGATTTGGCGGATTCGTATGCGGTCAGCGACCACGCGTTGCGGGGTTTGGGGATCGATGGACAAGCACAGTCGATCGGGTTTGTCAGCGACACGAACGGCCAGGCAACCAAAGGCATCGCCAACGACTTCGTGCAGGTTCACGGGAACCGGATCGATGGTGACGCGACCAGCTTCGATCGCGGCGAAGTCCAAGATGTCTTCGATGACATCTCGCAGCAGTTCGGTGTTTTGAGCGATCAAGTTGACGTAGCGACGGGCTGCGTTGGGCAGTGTTTGTTGGGCCAGCAGATCCGTCAGCCCGCGAATTCCTCCCAGTGGAGTGCGGAGTTCGTGTGAGATCCCCGCCATGAATTGGGTCTTGGTCTGGTTGGCTTGTTCTGCCGCAGCCTTGGCCTCTCGCATGGCTTCGAACGCGGCGCGTTGCAGGGTGACATCGCGAATGATCACGGCTTGTCCGGTCGCCCCGCCGACTGGGATGTTGTGCACGGACACTTCGCTTTCAAACGCACTTCCGTCGCCTCGGCGGAGACGCAATTGGTGCCGCTCAGCCAGGGGCAAGGATCCCCATTGTTGGGACACGGGAGTGATCAGGTCATTCAGCGGGCGTCCGACCAATCGTCCCCCGCTGGCTTGCAAAAGTTCACTGGCCGACGGGTTGGCTTCCACAATGGCTCGTTGGGCGTCGATCAGCAGCACTGCGTCACCAGCGGCATCAAACAACGCTCGTTTTCTCGCTTCGCTATCGCGGAGGGCAATTTCGTTGCGATGTTTTTCGGTGATGTCCCAGAAGATGATCTGGACACCAACGCATTGTCCGTTTTGGTCGTACTCAGGAGCCTTGAAGACTTGAGCGAACCCGACGCGTCCGTCAGGGGCCGGGTGCACTTCCACTTTGTCGACGGCGTGTCCCGTTGACATCACGGACATGTCATCATCGCGGTACTTTTTACCAATCGCTTCCCCGAACAACTCGGCATCGGTGCTTCCGATCACATCGACCGGTGTCATGCCGATGTCCGCGCAGAATTGTTCGTTGGCGTAGGTGAACACTCCTTCGGCGCTTTTGCGTGCGACCTGCAAATGCATGCGGTCGATGAGGGATTGGAACGTCGTCTCGCTTTGATCGAGTCGGTGCTGCGTCTCTTGCCGACGTGTGACTTCGTTGCGAAGGGCTCGGTTGACGCGTCGGATTTGCAGCGATCGTCGATGCACCCGATGTTGCAACATGCGTTGGTGTTTGAGTCGGGTTCGCAATCGACCTTGTAAGTAGATGTGAAAGTATCCGGTGGCCATCAAAGCGAAGAAGGTCCACAGGCGGACGGGTTCCAACCAAGCGAATGTTTCCGTTTCGATGCCACCGGAAAAGCGATGAGCGATTGGTCCGAACACATGCAGTAGCCCGACCGCGGCGACAGCGAGACTTTGGATTGCCGTCATCCAGGTGATGAAACGCCGATGAAGCACGCGCCAGGCCAGCGGCAACAGAATCAGGTGGGCGACCACGACGGCCCAATCTGGCGGCGTGATCGCGTCGGCAATGGCCACCAGTGCGATCAGGAAAACCCATGATCGTGGACGCCGCCAAAGTTGTGTCCACCATCGTCGCATGAGTTCAAAGCTTTTTGGCGAGTTCTTCATCGGCGTGACGTTGCCACCATTGGCGTGCGTCTTCTTGCGACCAGGGATACCGCGGGGCGAATGCGTCCAAACGTTGGATCAGATCCGCGACCGATCCCACTCGCTCGTGTTTGTCCTTGGCCATGCAGGCCTGGACCAACCCGTTCAGTTCGGGATCGATTGGTTCGCCACGATGCGTTTCGATCTCAAGCGGTTGTTGCGTCAGGATCAAAGCGAACATGGATTCGGGATCGCATTCCGCGAACGGAGGATGACCCGTTAACAAAAAGTATAAAACACAACCCAGCGAATAGACATCACTTCGAGGGTCCATGACTGAAGGAGCCCGGAACCGTTCGGGCGCCATGTACATGGGGGTTCCTGCCCAGACCGTTTCGGCGGTTTGAAAAACGCCTTGGTTGGGTTGCAGAGGTTTGGCCAATCCAAAATCAAAGACCACGGCCCAGTCACCCACGATGGTGTCGAAGCTGAGCATGATGTTCTGTGGTTTCAAGTCACGATGCACCAGGCCTTGCGAATGAGCTTCCAAAACGGCTTGGCAGACTTGGCGAAGAATCCAGATCGCGCGAGCCGGGGCTTGGTGACGACTGCGAGCGACGACCTCCGACAAAGTCAGACCTTCTAACAACTGCATGACGCAGAAAGCTTCGCCGTTTTCATTGCGACCGTAATCGTAAATGGTCACGCTGTGAGGGCTCCGCAGGCTGGCGGCCAAGCGGGCCTCGCGGTCAAAGCGTCGATGATCGTCGTCATCTTGCCGATCGACACGCAGGACTTTCAAAGCAATCTCTCGCCCCAATTCGGTGTGGCTGGCACGGTAGACCACGCCCATGCCGCCGGCACCCAGTTCCTCGTGGATGTTGTATCGTCCCAGCGGTTGTTTGAGTGCCGATGGCGCGGGGGGCTTTGACAAACGCTTGGCGAGTAGGACGGGCGCGATCGACGCCAACGACAAGAGCAAGGCCCACGGCCAAGTGGATGCAAACAGGAAGGCATCTTGCTCGGAGTCGTTTTAGACGATAAGGCCCAGTCCAAAAACAGGAAGCCAAAGCCA
>NZ_JBICHO010000253.1:0-2654 GCF_043100905.1 Rhodopirellula sp. JB055
TTGTTGTCCAGGTACTCCTGAATCTGGTCTGGATCAGCCGATGGACCGGACTCTGATTCTCCGCAACCGAGGGTGGTTGTGATGACCGCGAAGAAGGTCAGCGCGAAAGCGTGTTTGAGGTTGAATCGCATCGGATCAAAATTCTCCTGAGATGATTTCTTTGGAACTGCGAGTGCCGAGAGCACCCCACAAACCGTAAGGGCTTTCGGCGCCCGGGACGGATTCGGGGTCGTTGTGTTGAGCGTGGGCACCAACTTGTCCGCGATTGGCGTTGCCGGCATCGATCGAGTCGGTGATGAATTTGACCGCACCGTCACCCATCAAGACATGGCATCCACCTTGGTGACGACTTCCCATGGGGCTGGTCGCGATGGAAACGATGTTGGTGTTGTTGATGCACAACGGTGAGTTGGGCGTCAGGATCGTGAAGACCTGTTGGCTAACAGGGCTGCCGTAGGCCCATTTCATGCCGCGAGTTTGTTCGCTGCTGCCAACCTTGGGGGCCGAGCTGAGCCAAAACTGAGGTCGCTCTGGATCAACGTACTGCTCGCAGGAAGTGTTGCCGCCGATGTTGAGCAGGTTGACGGCACCGTCGACTGCTTTGGTTCGTGTGTCGTTGTCACCCAAGTCGGTCACAATTTCACCGAAGGCGATGGTGTTCGAGAGGCCATCCAGGACGTCGCGAAAAGCACACTTTTGTTGGTTCCGGAAGAACCCACGTTGCGAAGCGCGGACACGGGACAAGTAAGACGAGTTGGTGGTTGGGTTGCCATTGCCTCGGTTGCGATAGCCACCCCAAGTGGTGTCGGTGGAGTCGCCGAGACTGGGCCCGTAGTTCGTTCGCCCTTGGCCGGGCAATCCAACACCCGGGTCACTAGGGCAACGAAGCATCGGCAGGCTGGTCATCCAAGGTCCGTAAAAGCCACCGGCACCATTGGTCGCCGAGTTCAGCGGACGTCCTGGCCACGGACCCATCGGTGCGTAGACATTTCCGATGCCGGCCGTGCCTTCGGTGACTTGGTAAGGGTTGCTGATCTGTTCCCACAAACCTTGCTGTTCGAAGAAGGGGGTCAACCCAACCAAGCAGGAAAGATCCAGACGATTGTTGCCCGTGGCGGCCGACCAGGCGTTGGTCCCTGTGCCGTGGGTTCCGCCCTGATGTTCAGGGACTTGGTTGTATGCCGAGTGGTAGTTGTGCAACGCCAAGCCGATCTGCTTGAAGTTGTTGCTGCAGCTCATTCGACGTGCTGCTTCTCGAGCAGCTTGGACGGCGGGCAGCAGAAGTCCAACGAGAACGCCAATGATGGCGATAACAACCAATAGCTCAACCAAAGTGAAACCCTGGTGAATTTTCCGAGACGCAGTTCGCATCACTACTCCAATCAATTCAAGACGAGATAAGAAAAGAAATCCCTCGTAGAGTACAGATAAAGGGAAAGAACGCTCCCAGGTTTTGCGTCGGGTGTGAATGGATTTGCGACAAGGTCCAGTTTTAGGTTGGCGGGGTCACGGTCCTGCTCTCGCGTGAACAGCCACCAAGTTCTCGTTTTTTCGCTGCCTAGGGTGATGTGGTTTTGCGTCACTTAAGTGTCGCCTTCGATGAGTGGAAGGGCAGTGGTTTTCGTTGTGGCGCTTTAAGGGCGAATTGAGGGCCGCAGTGTTTCAGGATTCCAGTTTTTGAAGATGAAAATCGAGCGTTGCACCACCGGGGGGAAGTTCGCTAGCCACTGTTTGAAGATTCGCTGCGATGGCGTGCCGCTATGCGAATCGACCGCTTCCTGCCTTGCTTCGACGGAATGCAAGTTTTGGAAAGTTTTTTTCGAATTGCTTTTGTTGAGTGCTGTGAATGCTCACTTTGCATCTGCAGCAGAGGCTTTTGATCTGCCTTTTCACAGTGAAAGTGCATCAACGAAAGTGCATCAACAATCTGTCGGTAGAGAAGAGTCCGTGGGTGAGGTTCCGCGTATCTGAAGTTGAAACGCAGGCTCGCAAGCTTGTTTTGCAGCTCAAGGAAAAATTGTGAAACGCGCGCGAGGAAGTCGGGTTCTTTGAATCACTCAATCACGTCTCTTCCGGACCGCGGTTGCGACGGCGGCGCTGAGTTTGGTAACGCGAACGGTTCCCGATCGAGGTGTCATTGTGGCTGAAACGAACGAAACCGAAAATCAAGACGCGACTCCGTCGAGCAGCCGGTCCAAGACCACAGTCGCGTCGTTGGCGTTCGTCACGATGTTCACGATGGTCGGATTCGCCTACATGTTTTCGGTGGTGGCAGGTGGCCGAGACATTGATGCCGCTCAGACATTGAACCTGGCATCGGCTCAGTACGTTGCCGGCAACATCGTCGTGGCTGGTGATTTGGCGGCTCGCGCCAAACTGAATGCGGAGGATGCAGATGAAAGAAAGCTGTATCCGATGCAGCAATTTCTGATCGGAGCTGGAGCTTACGCCAGGGCCAATCAGGCGATCTCTCCGCGAGACAAGCACACGCAAATGGAAAAGGCGTTGCCGTATCTCCAGCGAGCCAATGCCCTCGGTTTTCCAGAGGGGCGGGACGCGGAGGGTCATCAGATGTTGGGTGGAACCCTGCACGCGATGGGACGGCACGAGCAGGCCGCCAAGCATTTGGAGAAAGCCGTTGCGATCGACCTGAC
>NZ_JBICHO010000254.1:0-2527 GCF_043100905.1 Rhodopirellula sp. JB055
GGGATTGCAGGGCGGATTCAATCTCTGCCGGGAAAAGGTTTTCACCGGCATAGATGATCATGTCTTTGACGCGATCGCAGACGAACAAGTAGCCAGCGGCATCGCGGTAACCGGCGTCGCCTGTCCGGATCCATCCGTCGACGAGCGTTTCATGTGTTTCGTCGGGGCGTTGCCAGTATTCCAACATCACCGAAGGCGTTCGCAGCCAGATTTCGCCGGTCTCGCCCAACTCGACTTCGTTGCCATCGCCGTCAGCAATCTTGCAATCGACGCCTGGCAAGGGACGCCCGGTAGCAGAGGACAGGCATTCGTCTTCGTGGTCGCTGGGACGCAGACAGATCGCCATGTTCCCCGTTTCGGTCAATCCATAAATTTGAAAGAAGTCCGCCTTTGAGAAAGCTTGCCGAGCACGGGCGAGCAAATCGGCCGAGATTGGTGAACCGCCGTACAAGAAACCGCGGACGCTGGATAAATCCGTTGTCGCGAAGGAGGGTTCTGCCATGGCGAATTGGATCATCGCCGGGACCATCGGGACCTGGGTGATGCGATGCGTCGCAATCAGTTCGAGGGCCTTCCAACCCATGAACGCTTCCATCAGGACACCGGTCGCACCGACCAAGAATCCTTGGATCGCCCACCACAATCCACCGATGTGGAATTGAGGCAGGGACAGCAACAGCACATCGTTGTGATTCAGCCCCATCCAGTCATCGCCTTGACGCCGCATGCCGCGCCGCAAATCGAAGAATGTTCGATGGGCCAGGACAACGCCTTTGGGAATCCCCGTTGTGCCGGACGTGTAGATTTGAACCACCGGATCGTTGGTGCTGGCGACGTGTGCCGGTGCTGAGTTGTCGCCGGCATCTCGCCAGGCCGGGTAGTTCGCCATCGAGAGCACGGGAAGATTATGCTCGGCCAGTTTCGCAGCGGATTCATTGTCGGCAAAGACAACTTGGGCTTGGCTATCACGAATCAGATTGGCCAGTTCGCTTGCGGACAACTTCCAGTTCAGCGGCACGAGCACGCAGCCTGATTTGGCACATGCCAGCAGGAGTTCGTAATTCGCGATGGAGTCTTTAGCGATGATCGCGACACGGTCACCGGGAGAGCAACCTTCAGCGCGGAGGCTGGCCGCGGCGCGATCGGACGCGTGGTCGAGCGATCGAAAATCAATTGACTCTTCGTCGATTCTGAATGCTGGATGCGTAGCGAACCGTTTGGCCAAGCATCGACAGGCCTGGTCCAACGTTTCGCAATCATCCGCGGCGTTGAAGGGAAGCTCAGCCATGAGTCAGGCTCCCACCGCGACGGGAGCATCGAGCTTTCGTTTGCGGCGCCGCCAAAAGGCTCCGGCAGCGCCCGCCGCAGCAAGCACCATCACACTGGATGGTTCGGGAACCGCGGTGACACCCGCAAACGAAAAACTGCCGACGTCTAAACCAGACTGGATTCCGACTTGTCCACGAAACTCGGGCGTCGTGAAAAGGTCACCGTTGAACGTCAAAGTTCCGGGAGTGCTCAGCGTCGCGGCGGTCGTGTCAATCGTCAGATTGCGGATGTCGTAAAGAGCCAGCGATCCAGGCAGATTGTGCGTGAACAGCCAACCGCTGTTCTCACTGTCCAGTGCCATGCGATCCGCGTCATACGACAGTGTCAGGTTTTTGTAGTGAAACCATGTGCTTGTGGGCACGTCTGCGATCGGATCGTACATCGTGGAGTTGGCGAACCAAAACGAATCCCCGCCAGTGAACTGCGTCGATCCCGTGGCACCGCCCGTTGCGACCGACCCCGCATCAAAGGTGAGCGTCTGCAAGCTGGAGTCGCTGTTGAATCCATAGTTCAGGCCGGTGGTACTGGGGCGTGTCCAACCTGACGTGACGGCATCGGCAAACGTTCCGGAAGCCGCTGGGCGGCCAGGGTTACTGGTCGCACTGTGCCCCGCAAACTCGATGAAGCTTTGGTTGGTGTCATAGAGAAAGGAACCGTTGGTTGCCTGGCCGCGCGTGTTGATGTAGTCAACGTCAGCCCCATCGGCAAACGCATCACCATCGAGATCAAAGGTGAGCGTTCCGCCGGTTACAACGTCGCCGTACGCTAGGTCTGGCTTCATCAGTATCAAGAGTGCAAAGAGTGTCGTGAGGGTGAGGGATCTCATGGGGCGAATCATTAGGAATGGCGAGGTCTGGATTTTTGATCAGTGCGCGCAAGACCAGCCTTGGCCTGACGGCCACTGATTGAGATGCCTTCAGCCAAGCAACATCAACCGCGCCCATGCGGGCGTCGGCCAATCCGCTTTTGTGAGGAGCAGGCAACCATTTCCCACATGGGAGCGGTTCATGCAGCTCGGCTGAACAGGCACTGAAAAGACACTTGCTAAACGCAGCTCGGTATGGAGAAGCGTCCAGTAAGTTGCGGTGCAGAACGATGCCGCATCGCTCGATCTTCCTGGCGGCGCGAGAACCAACACCACGCCAGTGCATGCACACATCGCGACCGCAAAACACAGCAGTGCTGTGTTCCCGGAAGG
>NZ_JBICHO010000255.1:0-2685 GCF_043100905.1 Rhodopirellula sp. JB055
GCTGACCGGGACGACTTGATCGAATACGCTGCCATACAACGCCACGCCCGCGTCGAGGCACGCCGGGGTGTGACCACCGACGACTTTGGGGATATTGGTGGCGGCGAATTCGGGGTTGCCGGGGTCTTCTCGTTCGGGTGAGTAAACGACGTGCACATCGGTGCCGACGGTTAGGCCGGCGGTTTCAATGCGAGTGACCAGTTCTTCGGCGGTGGTGCCGGGGTAAGTCGTGCTTTCGAGACTGATCGTTTGGCCGGAACGCAGGTGCGGAACGATCGCTTCGATCGTGCTCACGACATAAGAAAGGTCCGGTTCAAAGTGCTCGTCCAGCGGCGTGGGGACGCACAGGATGATCGCGTCCACTTCGCGAATCTGGCTGAAGTCAGTTGTGGCGGCGAGATTCCCAGATTGGATCGCCGTGGCGATGGAGTCGGCCGGGATGTGTTTGATGTAGCTGGTTCCAGCGTTGATGGCGGAGGTCTTCTTGTCATCGATGTCGAATCCGACGGTCTTGAACTTGCCACCGGCGTAGGCAAGTGCCAGGGGCAGGCCGACATAGCCGAGTCCAACAACACCTACCGTGGCGCTACGATCTTGAATCCGTGAAGTGAAATCTGTTGACATTGAGAAAAGTGGGGCCGACTATCGTTGGAAAAGAAGGAGGGGGGGTAGCTTGGTGAGAAGAGTCCCCCGGACCACACGTTCAGGTCGAGGGGGCCGAATTCTTGGCGAATCCGGCTACGTGCGGGGCGGGGGGACGAGTTCTTGGCGAATCCGGCTACGGTGAGAACTGGTTATGAGAGTGACTTTTGCGCCAACTCCGTTTTGGCGAGTTCAAGGTCGTGTTCGACCATGAGTTCCGCCAATTGTTTGCAGCTTGTCGCTGGTTCCCAGCCCAGTTTGGCTTTGGCTTTGGAGTAGTCACCCAGCAGCAGGTCGACTTCGGTGGGGCGGAAGTAGCGTGGGTCGATTTCGACGTACTTGTTCCAGTCCAGGTCCAAGGCTTCGAAGGTGTAGTCGAGGAACTGGCGAATGGTTTGAGTTTCGCCGGTGGCTAGGACGAAATCGTCGGGCTCATCGTGTTGGAGGATTCGCCACATGCCTTCGACATAGTCTTTGGCGTAGCCCCAGTCGCGTTTGGCATCGAGGTTGCCAAGATACAGTTTGTCTTGCAGTCCGAGCTTGATCCGTGTGGCCGCACGCGTGATTTTTCGAGTCACAAACGTTTCGCCGCGACGTGGCGATTCATGGTTGAACAGGATGCCGTTGCTGGCGAACAAATTATAAGCGTGCCGGTAGTTCACTGTTTGATGGAATGCGTAAACCTTGGCACAGGCATAAGGGCTTTGTGGTTGAAACGGAGTTGTTTCAGTCTGCGGTGTTTCGATCACGTCGCCGAACATTTCACTGCTGCTGGCTTGGTAGACGCGAGTCGGTTTTTGCTTGTTCAGTTGGCGCGCGGCTTCGAGCACGTTCAGCGAACCGAGGCCAACGGTTTGGACCGTGTAGACGGGCGAGTCAAATGAGACTCGCACGTGAGATTGTGCACCGAGGTTGTAGATCTCGTCTGGTTGAATGTCCAAGACGAGATTGGTCATGTTTTGCCCGTCGGTCAGGTCACCATAGTGCAAGTGCAGATTGGACGACTCGTGCGGGTCTTTGTAGACGTGATCAATTCGGTCGGTGTTGAACGTGCTGCTGCGACGAACGATCCCGTGGACCTGGTAGCCCTTTTCCAGCAACAAGTCGGTGAGGTAAGAGCCGTCTTGGCCCGTGATGCCGGTGATGAGTGCGGTTTTGGTCATGGAGTTTTGAGTGGAAAGGGGCTCAGGGATTCAGGGCCACAGGGATAGGGCGTTTGGATTTTGGTGTATCCGGTTGCGGAGTGTGAGGGGGGCTTGCTTGGGCGGCGGGTTGTGAGGGAGGGATGGCTTGCTGATAGGTTTGGCGACCTAGTCGTCAACGACGGTTGAACGCCTGTAGGATGGGCACTCTTGCCCGTCAGAGTTACGGATGTCGGCCAAGTGTGGCCAACCTACAACAAAATCGACACGCCGTGACGCGGTGGGGTGTGAGAGGTTTGGGTAGAGTCCGAATTCTGGCGAATCCGGCTACTGAGGCAGACTAAACGGAGCGGACTTCGCCGATTTGGATACGTTGGCGGTAGTCAGCAACGGTTTGCACAAGGCCTTCGTCGAGGTTGATCGTGGGCGTCCAACCGGTCGAACGGATGCGGCTGATGTCGGTGCATTTGACGGGGGTTCCATCTGGCTTGCTGGCGTCTTGAAGGATTTCGCCTTCGAATCCGGTGGCCGCCGCAATCTTTTGAGCCAATTCTGCGATTGTCAGGTCCACTCCCGTTCCGACGTTGACCCAATCCGGCGGATCTGCCAATCCGATTAGGTGTTCGATAGCGGCCGCCAGGTCGTCAACATGGAGGAATTCTCGTCGTGGTTTCCCGCTTCCCCAGACAGTGACTGATTCGGCGTTCTCCTTTGCGGCAGCATCAAAGCGTCGAATCAAACCGGGGATCACGTGCGAATTGTCGGGGTGGTAGTTGTCACCGGGGCCGTACAGGTTGGTTGGCATGGCGCTGTGGAACAGTGCGCCATGCTGTTGGCGGTAGTATTGGCAAAGTTTGAGCCCCAAGATTTTGGCGAGCGCGTATCCCTCATTGGTCGTTTC
>NZ_JBICHO010000256.1:0-13078 GCF_043100905.1 Rhodopirellula sp. JB055
ACCGGCGATCAGGCTTGGAGAACTCGGTCACCGAGCAACGGTTTTCTCGCAACCGTTGCTGGACGCTTGGTAGTCGCAACACTCGACGGATCGTTGCATGTGGGCGATGTCACAGAAGACGGATTCGATGAAGCAGCCCAAACCCGAGTGTTCAAGACAGGCGACACCGATTCAGAGGGACTGATGTGGAGTCTGCCATCGATCGCCGGTCGTTCGATTTACCTGCGAAGTCTCGGCGCGATCGCGAGAATCGATCTCGTACCTGGCCAACAACTTCAAACGGCATCCTCCGATGAATCCAAACTTGGGCCTGACTTCGCCGCGTTCATCCAGAGTGTGGAGTCTTCGGACGACAAACAAACCACGGTCGACGAGTACCTGCACGGGAAGTCCCTGCCCCTGATCGAAGACGACTTCGTTCACTTCATTCTTCAAGGGGATTACAACGACGTTGCTGTGGCAAGCGAACTGTTCGGTGTTCGCCAAGAACGAGCCATGCAGCGAGTGGCGGGAACCGATCTGTTCTACTTTGGAGTGCAGGTTCCCGATGCAACACGACTTTCTTACGTCTTCTTTGCCGACTACCAACCCGTGGTTGACCCAACTTCGGACCGCCAATTCACGAGCGGCTTGGTCGCGGGCGAAATGGAGCCGATCTTTCGAAAGCCGAACTCATCGCTGCAGCTTTCTTGGTTTGACAAAGGCAATCTTACCGACGATTTGTGGATCGATGTCGATGAACCGAACGCCGAATTGTTGGGGACCATCATCGAAACCCAACTGGACAGTGACGAACTGAAAGAGAGCGTTGGGCTTTCGATCTACTTGCCACCGGGGTACTCCGAATCTGAACAGGGTGCAGAACTGAAAAACTATCCGGTTGTGTTTGTGCATGACGGCAAACACGCTCTGCAAAACGGCAACCAGGCATCAATCGTTGATCAGTTGATCCAAGAGAAAACCATTCCCCCTGTCGTTGTCGTATTCATCGACAAACGTTTCTTCCCGATGCAAGGAGCAGCAGGCTACCCGGAGTTCTTCGCCCAGGAATTGCTGCCGATGATTGAACGCGAGTACCGAATCTCCGCAAACCGCGACCACCGAGCCAGTCTGAGTGGTGGGTTCGGTGCAACGCTCGCGTTGATGGCGACTCTCCCGGTCAGCGACCAAATTGGTGTGATTGGATGCCATTCACCGTTTGCATTCGAAATGTTGCACCCGATGGTGTCGCAGCTTTCCAAACTGCCGAACGAGCGTTGCCAAATCTTGGTGCAGTGGAGTCGATATGAGTTCCGGAACCCGTCGGAGAACTGGGACATGGGCGATCAAGCACAAACTGTCTCCAAAATCCTGGCGGACGGTGGACACCAAGTGACTTCCGAAAGAATCGGCACGGGGAGCGACTGGGCGAGCTGGCGAACCCAATCCGTTCGAATGTGGCAACATCTGCTTGGTCAATAGCCGTTGACTTTGTGTTCGCGTTCCCAAACACTTGTCATTGTTCACAGTTTCATTTGACAAGCGAGTGGACTGTTACGATTGTTCTTAGGGTAGTGGACGAGGCGACGAGTCCAGAAAAGGCGTCAAATACAAGGACTCGTAGCCTCGCCCACAAAAGGCAAACCCCACATTAGACAGTGACAGAAAACCAGGCGGGTGGCGAGAATGACGAATCCAAAAATCGGCGGCAAGCCAGCTTTGATGCTGACGAGTTGCGGCGCCGTCGAGGTCAGTGACCAAGAGCGAATTGCGTGCGGGTTGCACATCGCATCCCGCAGTCTGTCATCCGCTTTGGCCGCAGCAGTCGCTCCTCACGGACTCAGCGGAATGGAAGCGAACCTGCTTCTCAAATTGGACAAAGGGTTGAATTCCCCCTCGGAGATTGCAACCTATCTCGGCATCGACGCCTCGAATCTCTCGCGTTTGATGCGCAAGATGCAAACTGCCGAGTTGATTCGGCGGGAAGTGGACGCGAACAATCGCTCTCGGATCATCATCGAACTGACCGGGAAAGGCAAACGACTCACGAAGAAGATCAAACCGGATGTTCGCAAGATGGAAAAGAACGTGATGTCGGTGCTGACAGCCAAAGAACTGACAACGCTTCAAAAGATCTTGATGAAAATGTGTGTCAGCGTGATTGAAGGCTGACGGCTTGCCACCATCGATCACTGGAACAATTCCGCAAATCTCTCGTGATTGATGTAACCCATCCAAGTAGAAAAGACGATGATCGAGACAACGTCTTCTTGTTTGGGCAAATCATTTCGATGGGTATCCGCTGGCACCACTCCGCCGTCCACCGTTTGACAGTGCTAGCACTGACCGTTGTCGGACTTGGATTTGTTCGCTGTGCGGCTGCTGCATCTGACGGTCACGCCGCAGCCCCCACGTCCATCCCGGCACCCGTGAAACCGGCCGAAGACAGCGACGAGCAGAATGATTTGACGGAGGCGATCACACGAATTCGCGAGTTGGAAGCAATCGTCGCGGGCATGCAAGCTGAGTCATTGAATGGGCCGGCACCAGCGACCTTTGACGTCATGCCGTCTCCCTACCAGCCTCTGCCGGATCAATCCACACACGATGGAATCTATGATTCCGGTTGGACATGGCGTCCCCGCAACCCGCAAGAATCCCCGTTTGAGTTGACCATTGGGTTGCACAACCAATTTCGCTACACGGGTTTCTCTCGCGACGAAGCCACGTCGGTCGACGCAGCCGGGAACATTCGCGAGATCAACAACCGAAACGACTTCAACATCAACCGTGGGCGGCTGGTGTTTTCCGGGTACGCGTTCCACGAAGACTTGCAGTTCTATTCCAACATCGATTACAGCACCGTCACCTCGAATCCCATTCAGTTGCTGTTGGGGTGGATTTCGTTTCGGATGTCCGATCGGCTTTCGATCTACCTCGGCCTCGGCAAACTGCCAGGAACATGGGAATGGACCGAGACCTCGCGGTACACTCTCGGTGCCGACCGAACGATGGCGACGACCTTCTTTCGACCGTCCATCACAGCGGGCATGTGGGCCAAAGGCAAACTGACCGACGACATCTTTTATCACGCCCTGGTCGGGAACGGCTACAACACGCTGTCACTGCAAGCGTCTGAACTCGACACGCAACTCGCCTACTCCGCCCTTTCGTGGTGGGAACCGTTGGAGGAGTTTGGGCCTGGGTTCTCTGACATCGCAGACCACCAATCCCTTGCAATTCGATTGGGACATGGACTGACTCAAACCAGGAACGCCAGCAGCAGCAACGCGGATCCTGCGGCAGAGCAAACCGTCATTCGACTCAGCGATGGAACTCGCCTCATCGAACCCAATGCAATCGCCCCCGGAGTGACCGTCAATGCGTTTGATATCTGGCTTTACTCCGCGCACTTCGGAATCAAGCGGCGAGGATTCAGCTTCAGCAGCGAAGTGTTCTTGCGGTGGCTTCGTAACATTGAGGGCGACACCGGCACCATGCTTCCCTCGCAGTTTGACCAAGGATTCTATGTTCAAAGCGGCGTGTTTGTGATTCCACAAACACTGGAACTGTTTGCACGTGGATCGCAGGTGAACGGGGAATACGGCAGCGGCGACGAAATTTCAGCGGGGTTCAATTGGTACTTGTTCAACAAGCGATCCGCTCGCTTCACTTTCGACGTGACATCCATTGATGACTCGTCCGCACAGCAATCGCGAACGGGTTACGTTGCAGGAGAAAGCGGTAGCCTGTTCCGGTCCCAGTTGTGGACCTTCTTTTAGTCTTCATCCAGCGGACTCGCGCCAAGCGTGCCGCCCCAAGCAACGCAGGCCCAACTCAATGTCCTGCCTTGCTGATTTGGCTCCATTCTGTCGGCGGCACATTCTTACTGACCTGCACCACCTAGCCAGAATGATGCCCCCCGCTGAATTTTCTCCTGTTTTTTGATCCGAGTCAGACAGTTTAGTGTCTGCATGCAGTAAAAGAGTTTTGAAGCAGATGTGGTCCCGAGGAGAAAAGCATGGAAGCGGGGCAGTCTTCTCGGGGTGATTTTCCGTTGGACAGATGAGTCAGGCTCGCTCGATTTTTTCGAGGAGCTTCCTTCATCCGACCGGCATTGAACTCAAGTGAGAGGGCACCCCATTGAGTGATCTGATTTCGAGACGACGATCCATTGGATTTATTCCGACCGACCCGAGTTGGGTTGTGTTCCGGCGACCGGTCATTGTGATCATCGCCATCGCTTTTTCGTGCTTGGTCCATCTTTCTGATTGTCGCCCGTGCGCGGCCCAAACGGACGCTCGGTCGGGTCTTGATCCGACCACTGATCCGTTCTCGCCAATCGCAACCTTGCAACTTGATTGCACGCCGCTGTCGATCCAGTTTTTGAATCCCCCAGCCTCGTTGGCCGTCGGTGGTTCTGATGGGAAAATCTATCTCTGTCGTATCCCAGACCTTCAAATCGCATCGACCATCCAGGCACACCAGTTGGGTGTGCGTTCAATCGATTTCTCTCCGGCAAGTGGAGCATTGTGGACATCGTCGTACGACAGAATCTCAAGCCTTCACAAAAGAGGCGTCCACTGGCAAGTGGAACACACTCAAATGGAAGCCCCCGTGGCGGAAGTGATCGTTCGCCCGGGAAACATCTTTGGAATGTCGCTGATCAGCTACTTACCGCAGATTCAAGTTGCATCGCGGCGTGAGACCAAAGCGGTTTCGAGTGTCCAGCACTTGGTTCGATCGGGCAGCTACTCCGATTGCGGCCAGCATCTTTGTTTAGGCGACCGCCGTGGCAACATCCTGTTGGTGGCAGCGAAGCATGCAGACGACTGGAACAAGTATCAATCCATTCCAGTCCATCAAAGCACAGTTCGCGGAATCACATCGCTGCCAGGCACCTCCCAATTTGTTTCGTGCGGCGAGGATGGTCGTCTCGGAATCATCGACGGCAAAGGCAGCTCCGCCGAAACACTACTTGATAAACTGCCCGCCAAACTGGTGAGTTGCACTGGGATCACCCGTTCCACGGTGGCCTCAGGAGGAACCAACAATAAGATTTACGTGATTGACATACCAACTCGTCGGATCACCCAGATCCTGAACGAGCATCAAGGGACGGTGGTTGGTCTCGCCTCCAATCAGTCCATGCTGGCGAGCGTTGGGTTTGACTGCAAAGTCATCTTGTGGCGTCGTCAAGACACGGCGGGCCCAGACATCGACCAGCCCAATATCACGGGACTCGCTAAAACGGCAACCCGTGAGGGCGGATAGTCGCTGTCCTCTTCCTTTGCAGAATCACCGCGTCGGGGCTTGGTCTCACCCTGATGTGGTTTCGGATGGTGGTGGAGAAAGCTTCGCGATGACCAGATACATCACTGGTGCCAAAATCAATACGACCAGAGTACTGAGCGCGAGCCCAAACGTGAGACTGGTGGCCATCGGAGAGACCACCTGAGCTTCTTTGGAACGTTCCAACAGAATGGGCATCATTCCGGCACAGGTGGTCACCGAAGTCAGCAAAACAGCTCGAAAGCGACGTCGTCCGCCATCGATGATCGCGTCGTGAAGCGGCAAACCATCCGCGACACGGCGATTGATGAAGTCGACCAAGACAATCGAGTCATTCACGACGACACCGGCCAGGGCCACAATGCCGAAGATACTGAACAGGGTCAGATCGATGTCCATCACGATGTGACCAAGAATCGCCCCGATGAATCCGAAGGGGATGATCGAAAGGATCAAGATCGCCTGCCAGCTCGAGTTGAACTGGATGGTTAGCAACAAGAACATTGCGCCCAGCACGAACAAGAAACCCACGACCAAACTGTTCACGGTTTCGTCCGTCTGTTCTTGTTGCCCACCCCACTGCAACTGCACCCCGGGGAACTCTTTGCGAAATTCCGGGACAAAATTAGCTTTGAGGTCCGACACAACGTTGAACGCATTGCCGCGAGTTTCATCGACATCGGCCACCACCGAGATACTTCTCATCTGGTTGATTCGGCTGATTTCCGAATACCCGCGTTGCACATCGACTTCAACGATTTCATTGAGTGGCCGTTCCATCCGGTCCGCACCGCGCACGCGAATGTCGTTGAAGCTGACCAGCGTGTTTCGATCCTCACGCGGGTAACGCACGCGAAGCGGGACTTCATGCCGCCCACGCTGCAACCGCATCACTTCTTCGCCGTAATAAGACGCTCGCACGGTGCCCGCGACATCGGCCAACGAAACACCCATAGCTTTCGCATCGTCGCGGACCTTGATCCGGTATTCCCATTTGCCTTGCCGCGTGTCCGTTGCGACATCTGAGACATAGGGGTACTCCACCAGCTTGGATTTGCATCGTTCGATCGCCTCATCCAAACTCGCGAGGTTTTCACCGGTTGCCATCAAACGCATTTCGATTGGCAGCGACGCCGGCCCTCTCGGGGTGGCCCCAAATGCAACGGCCTCTGCACCGGGGAACTTTCCAGATTCCTCCCGCCACATACGGACAATATCGTCGCTCGAAACAGTCCGCTCGCCAATGTCATTGAGCTGGATGAACAACCCGCCGACGTGACTGGTAACGCTGCTGCCGACTTCATCACCGGAGGATCCCACTGTCCGTTGAACCGCTTGCACAAATCCGCCGGGGTCGGCCGTCATTTTTTCATCAATTGACCGCTGGTTGATCTTCCAAATCGCGTCTTCGAGTCGCTTGGTCGCCGCGTTGGTGATCTCCACTGGGGTGCCATCCGGATAGGTCACCTGCACTGTGATGAACCCAAAATCAATTTTGGGAAGCAAAAGGAACGGAACCATTCCCGATCGCACAACACCGACGGAAAGAATCAACAACCCGGCGAGCGTGGAAAGCACAATCGCGGGGTTCTTGAGTGACCAACGCAGACTGGGCGTGTAGAAACTGTCAATGCAACGCGTGAGCAACGCAGACATGCCGGCATTGGCCTTTTCGATCAGCCATCCAAGCGGTCGCAGCGGCATCAACACATAGGTCATCACATCCAAAAACCGACTGCGTTTGTGAGACAGGTGCGACGGCAGGATGGTCAGACTTTCAAACATCGAGATGATCAACATCGCCCCGACGCACATCGGTAACACGACGGTCAATCGTTTGATTCGGCCTTCCATGTACATAATCGGTGCGAAAGCGATCACCGTGGTCAAGATCGCGGTGATCACGGAAGGCATGACCTCATAAGCACCATCGATGGCCGCTTGGTGGTAACTCTTTCCCATTTCGCGGTGAACATAAATGTTCTCGCCCACCACGATGGCATCGTCGACCACGATCCCCAACGCGATCAGAAAGGCAAACATGGAGGTCATGTTGAGTGTATGCCCGCCAAAGTGCATGTAGATACAAGCACCCAAAAGTGAAATTGGAATGCCCAACATCACCCACCACGCGAGCCTCATCTCCAGAAACAATGCCAGCACGATGAAGACCAGCACCAAGCCCATCCAAGCGTTCTTGCTGAGCAGATTGAGGCGGTTCTTCACGCTTGTCGATCGATCGCGCATCGCAATCAATGAGTAGCCATTGGGAAGTGCATCGCTACCATCGGCAACGAACTGTCGAACTTCCTCCGCCACCTGAATCAAGTCATCGGCACTGGTCGTTTCAATCGAGACCAGAATCGCAGGGCGCCCGTTGACCTCGTTGATACTGCCTTCGACAGAAAACTCATCGCGCACTCGCCCAAGGTCACCAACAGTCAGCACCGCGCCATCGGGCTGGCTCACCAACGGGATCTCTTCGATGCCTGCACCGACCAAGCTCTTGTCGCTGCCACGAAGAAGCACTTCTTGCGACCGCCCACGCAGCGTTCCACCGGGAAGCTCCACATTGTTGGCTCGTACGATTTCCGCCACGCTTTGCAGCGAAAGGTTGTACTTTCGAAGCGTGTCCTCCGGAATTTCGATGTCGATCTGATAGTCCGGGGTGCCCACCAAATCGGCAACGGACACCGATGGCAGCGCCAGAATCTCCTCTCGGATTTGTTCGGCGACGCGGCGGAGGGAAAGGGCAGCGTCGGCTTTGGCCTCCTCCTGGTCGCTCGCCAGTTTCGAAAGCTCATCCACCTTGGGTCCCATGACCGCGACACGAATGGCGGTCACGAAATTCGTGTTCATCCGAATGTCAGGCTTTTCTGCCAGTTCAGGAAAACTGGGGATTTGCCCGATCAACGTGGTGACTTCGGTCAGGACTCGTTGTGCATCGGCCTGGTCCGCATCGGGGTCCAATTCCAACGTGACGGTGCCCATCCCCTCGCGAGCCAACGAGGTCATCTCCTCCACACCATCGACCGTGCGAATGGACTCCTCGATCTTCTCCAGGATGCCCTCTTCAATTTCATCCGGACTGGCCCCGGGATATTCCACCGAAACAGAGAGCACATACAGTTCAAAGTCCGGCCAAAAATCGCGACGAAGCTGGGTCAGGCTGAATCCCCCCAACAACAACACGCCCACCATGACCACGTTCATGGCCTGCCAGTTCTTGACCGACCAAGCTATCAGCGATTTCATCCGGCAACCTGCATGGGTGTGGCCGGGTCACGCGGGACTCGCATAGCATTGTTCCTTCCCGAATCGCCGGCTGGGGCAGCGTCTTGAGCTGTCCGTTCCCCGCCTGACTTCGCCGCTTTCTCAGTGCCAACGGGCATTCCCTCGATGGGATCGCTGATGGGTGAAACGATGATGCGGGTCGTCTCAAGCGAACACAGGTGATCCAACTCGGGCTGAACCTCAAGCACCACGTCACCCTCCACCCGACTGACCACCGTGATTGGAACGATTCGAAGTTTGCCGTCCGCATTGAGCCACAGCCGATTCCCAGGACGCACTGCCGATTCCACAACCCGCATGAGCAGTCGATTCGGTTGCGTTCGAATCGAGACATCCACAAACATCCCACGAGTCAATTGCCGACTGGTTCTTCCTTCTAACGAAGATTGCGGTGTGTCGACTCGGAACAGACAGGGATAGGTCCGCGTGTTCAAGTCGATCCCGACTCCGTCGAGTCTTTCAAAAATGGCAGACCAATGATGGGTTTCATTCCCAAAATGGCTGGAAACGCTCGCCGAAACCGCGGGATTCCGATCTGTCACGGAAGAGACCGTTTGTTCCACGCCAGCAGGATCGGTGGCATCCAAAGTTGGAAGACTAGCCTGACTGTTCCAAATCCAAAACATCTGATCCGCCGTCAGGCTGGCGCGAACCTCCACAACCGACGTGTCTTCAATCGCGATGAAGGGTGCTCCGGTGGAAAGAAAGGACTGCTCTTCGACCTCGGATGAGACGACTCTTCCATCAAGAGGAGATCGAATCACACATCGAGCCAGGTCCAAGCGAGCCCTTTCTAACAACACATTGGTGAGCCGCCGTTTCTCTTGAACCAATTGCAATTGTGCGGCCAGTTCTCGCTCCTGATTTGCAAGCTCAACCAACGCCGCATCCGCCGCCAGTTCGGCACGTCGCGCGGCGTCCACTTCCGATGCTGACGCGGCTCGCTGCGTGACCAAAGCGTTGATTCGCTCCCGTTCTTGCCTAGCAATGTCGAGTTGTTTCTTCGCTAGCTCTTGAAGCTGGATGGTGTTCTCGATTCCAACCTTCACCGAATTTTCTTCCGCTGCCTCCTGCTGAGACAACGCCTGCAATCGCTTCACCTCCAACTCGTATTCCGTCGGATCCAATCGAAGCAAAACCTCGCCGGCCTTCACGCTGCGTCCCGCACGCACGTTCTCAGATAGCTCCATCACTCGCCCCGCAACTTCCGACGCCAACCGCAGTTCTCGCAGTGGCACCACCACTCCGTTGACATCGATCGCTACCGGACCGCTGTGAAAACGAATCTCATCGGTGGCGACAATCGTGTACGGCAATTTCGGCGGCTTGCTCCGCTGCGGGCGTTTGCGTTCACCCAAGAAGGTGTAGCCATAAATTGCCGCTCCCAAAACGGCCGCCGAGACGACCAGATTGACAACCACATGGAAAGGCGATGAACGTCGAGTTTGCGTACGCACAGACGCGTGGTCTCCGTCGGCGCTCGTCGATTGCCCTCGCGTTTGTGAATGACCAGATCCAACGTCACCGGCAAGCGGTGTTTCACCGGAGCAGCCATCTTCGGTACCCGCCGGCGAAGCTCCGAAGGCTTGAGAATCGCCATTCGTCAAAGGCTTTTGGGACGTGAACTGAATATCGGGCATGGGCGTCACGATTTTCGCGAAGAGAACACGGAGTTCATGGTGAACCGAAAACACGCCTGTGCGGCGTACTCCTTCCAACCATGCTCCAGCGATCCAACGAGTGGAAAACGCTCACAGTGCAATGACAAACGCTAAAACCGCAGCGCACCGCTGAGCGCCGATTGAAACCCGGACAAAGCCGAATGTTCCGCGAAAAAAGAAAAGTCGCCCCAGATCGTCCGCCCTCAGCCTGACACCAGCCGTGTTGGCTGGTTCAATGCATCGGACCGGGTGGAGAGATGATCGTCACTCGACGCCGAATTGGCGGCTATTCCGAGAGCGATTCGGATGGAAAATTCGCGTTCGTGCTGACAGTTTGAATGTCGTCGTGGTCATCCAATGCTTCGAGCAACGCCAACACCTTGCCCGAAACGCTTTCGTCCAGATCCACGTTGGTCGAGGCGACCTGGGTCACTTCGCTGACTTCGGTTTCCATGCTCGCTTCGTCAAAGGCGACTTCCAAATCGCTGAACGCCTCGGGACTGCAAGTCACTTGGACCTTGCCGTCTTCATCGACCTCGACGTCGTCCGCTCCGTTCTCAAGAGCGAGTTCAGTGACCTTTTCTTCGTCCGCACCTTCACCGAAGACGAAGATGCCTTTGCGTTCGAACAGGTAAGAGACACAACCGGTCTTCCCCAGTTCTCCGCCGAACTTGCCGAACATGGTTCGCAACTCGGGAGCAGTCCGGTTCCGATTGTCCGTCAGGGCCAAGCACATCACCGCGACTCCGCCGGGTCCGTACCCCTCGTAGAGGACTTCTTCGACTGCATCACCTTCCAGCTCACCAGTCCCACGTTTGACGGCGCGTTCGATGTTGTCCTTTGGCATCGAGACCGCCTTGGCGTCATCAATCGCTTTTCGCAAGCGAATGTTGGTCGCCGGATCACCACCGCCCATTTTGGCGGAGACAATGATCGCTTTGCTGAGCTTGCTCCACATTTTGCCACGTTGGGCGTCGACACGCCCTTTGCGGTGCTGGATGTTTGCCCATTTACTGTGGCCTGCCATCAGAGTTGTCCTTCCGTTTTGGATTCAATCGTTGATCAATGAATTGCGATCGCGTCCACCGGATTCGGACCGATCCGCAGTAAGATCAGCGGGGTTTCCGCTTGGTCAATTTTCGATTGGTCGCCTTCTTCCCGGCCGCGGTCCCAGTGGATTCAGCGGACGAGGACTTCGCAGCCGTGCTGGATGACTTTTTCGCTGACTTCTTCGGCGCTGCTTTCTCGCTACCGGACTTTGCATTGCGGCTCGATTTTTTGGCGGGAGCCTTTTTGGTGGTCTTCTTGGTCGCGGACTTCGATGTGCCTGTCGACTTGGAAGCGGTCTTGGAAGCAGACGTCTTGCTGGATTTCTTTGGAGCGTCGGCCTTGCTTGCAGCCGCACCCTTGGACGCGGTCGCAGACTTATCCGTGGCTGTCTTTTTCTTAGCAGATTTGGAACTGGCTTTGGCTTCCGCCTTCTTGGCTTCCGCAGCCAAGCGAGCCTGCGATTCCGCGGCTTGCTCGGCAGCCGATTTCTGTGGTGCCGCAGGTTTGGTCGAACGGCTTCCCTTTTTGGCGCTGCGTTTGACCAACACGGCCGACTTGGCTTCGGCGACTTCTGCCGCTTCCGCTTCGGCTTCTTGTTTGGCAGCTTCGCGTTCTTCTTTCTTCCGCGCCTTCACGCGTTTGATCGCCGCTTCTTTGCTGCTCAGCCATTCGTCGAGTTCCTTCGAACTGCCTTTGACGATGGACTCCAGGAAAGTCCGACCGGTCTTGTCTTTGGGATCCATCAGCAATGCGACAGCAGGCTGGTGCAACAAGGCGGCGAATTCGACTCCCTTGCTTTTCGGCACCGCTCGTTCAAGACCAGGCACACGTCCCTCGGCGGCCTCGGTCTGACTGGCGATCCCGGTCACCAACATCACCACCATGGCGGAATAGTCGATAGGAATCGAATGCCCTCCCAAGCCGTGCTGGATAATGTAGCTGAGCACGAACGGGGTCATCGAAGACATGCCCTCGAACTTCGCCACCGCTTTGCCGAGATTCTCTTTCTTCAGGTGATCCAGATCGAAGCTGTAAAATTCCTCGAAGATCGCCTGCAGAATCGACTTCAGACGTTGAGCGGCTTTCGACGGATCCGGGAGGCTGGACAGAACCCCAGCCAACTCGGTCACGGTGGTGACACGAACTTCGTTCCAATCGAAGTAATCCTGTTCCAGCTTCGCCAGACCTTCGTCGGCCAGGTCAGCGGGACAATCTTCCAGCAGGCAAGCGTACAAAGCGTGCTCAAGAAGCGGACGCGACGGGGTGGCGGGGGCCACGTCATAGTGTTTTTTCAAAGCTGCCTGCAGCTTTGTGATCAGTTTCGCGCGGTTGGTGGCTGACATCTAAGTGCGGTAATCAATCGTTTGAGTGGGGAGTGGCGTCTTCGCCAGAATCATTTTGGTCACGATCATCGATCGCGCCTTCCTTTTCTTGCCGAATCCGAGCAAGAATCTGGCCGACCGTCATCGCGTTTTCTTGACCTTTGTCGACCTCGAACCGCAACTTGGGCGTGTAGCGGGTATCCATTCGATTGGCGATTTTGCTTTGCAAGAACCCAGCGGAATTCTGCAGCCCTCGCAAAGACAGGTTCTTTTGCGCTTCGTCACCCATCACGCTGACCTTCACCTTGGCTTCGCGCATGTCAGGCGAAACCTCCACACCAATGACAGTGACGTCACGGACGCGAGGATCACGGACTTCGGTCACGATCGCATTGGCGACCACTTCGCGGATCGCCTCGGCGGCTTTGAGCAAACGACGGCTGGACAAAAGACAAACTTCAACAGAAACATTCCCAGTAT
>NZ_JBICHO010000257.1:0-6805 GCF_043100905.1 Rhodopirellula sp. JB055
CTTCAGGGCTTGGTGCATTGTCCAATTCACGCACGGGGCCTCACGGCCCCGGCAAAGGATCTGCCGGCCCTCCGGGCCTCTCATGAAGAGGAAAAGGTGTCCGACACCTTTTCCTCTCAACGGACACGATGGCCCGCCAAATGCCGTCACAAGAGCGGGTAACCATTCCATGCACGCGCGGACTGGCACTCGGTGCCAGCCCGCTTTGCATGCTCATGCTCAGTCAAGCCAGCGACGGTGCTCGTAGTCGTGATCGTAACCAGCCCCGATTGTCCGCGCAAGCATTGGACCACGAACCACGCGAAGTTGACCGACTCCCGATCGACACCGTGGCTCGGTCGCTGGAGACATCACCATCGCTCAGCGGTTTGCCATGATCTCGAAATGAAATTCAATGGTGTCGCAGAGTCCGCTGCGGAGCGACCATGCTGACATCGGCTGCAATTACGAGCACCGCTTCGCTGAGCACGAGCACGACGACGCAGCAAAGCCGAAATTGGACGACCTTGGTTGAGAACTCCGTTCAACCGATGATCTCGTCAACGACACGCCCGTGCACGTCGGTCAGGCGGAAATCACGACCTGCGTAGCGGTACGTCAGCCGTTTGTGGTCGTAACCCATCAACCGCAAAATCGTGGCATGCAAATCGTGCACGTGAACTCGGTTCTCCACGGCTTTAAATCCCAACTCGTCGGTTGCTCCAACTCGGGTTCCCGCGTTCACGCCTCCACCGGCCATCCACATCGTGAACCCGTAATGGTTGTGATCGCGGCCGTTCATTTTGCCTTGGTTGGATCCCTTTTTTGGCATTTCGACGACGGGGGTCCGCCCGAATTCCCCCCCCCATATCACCAACGTTTCATCCAGCAAACCGGTTCGCTTCAGATCCGTTAACAAAGCCCCGATCCCTTGGTCGACGCCCTTGGCAACTCGCCGGTGAGCCTTGTCCAAGTCATCATGGCTGTCCCAAGGTTGCCCCGCACCGGTGTAGAGCTGCACGAAGCGGACACCGCGTTCAACCAACCGACGTGCGATCAAGGCTTGCCGCGAAAAATCTCCTTCGCCGTACATCTTCCGCGTCTCTTCTGTTTCGCGGCTGATGTCAAACGCCTCGGAAGCTTCGCTTTGCATCCGATAAGCCAGTTCGAAGGATTCGATGCGAGATTCCAACCGTGGATCGCTTCCGCGCTGAGCAGCGTGCTGCTGGTTCAATCGAGCCAGCAAATCCAACTGATCTCGTTGGTTCTTTGGGTGAACCGAACGGCCGCGAATGTTTTCCAGCAATCGTTCAACTGACGCGAAGCTACTGTCAATGTAGGTGCCTTGGTACTTGCCGGGCAAGAATCCGTTTTGCCAGTTCTGTGATTCCTTGATGGGGTACCCACCTGGGCACATCGCGATGAACGACGGCAGGTTCTCGTTGTCGGTGCCCAATCCATAAGTGAGCCACGATCCCATCGCAGGCCGGATCAAACGCGCTTCGCCACAGTTCATCAACAACAGCGATGGCTCGTGGTTCGGCACATCTGCGTACATGCTGTTGATCACACAAAGGTCATCTGCATGTTTGGCCGTGTGCTCGAACAGCTCACTGACTTCCAGTCCGCACTCGCCATACTTGCCCCATTTGTAGGGCGAACGCATCACGTTGCCGGTCGGACGTTCGGTTTTCAGATTGCCCATGGGAGCCGACTTGCCATCGAACTCCTCCAGGGCCGGCTTGCGATCAAACGAGTCCACTTGGCTGGGGCCGCCGTTCATGAACAAGTGAATGACCCGTTTCGCTTTCGCGGGAAAGTGCGGCATCACTTCGCCACGGAAGTCCGTCGGGTTTGGCAACCCAGACGCAGCACTTTCGCGGTACAAAGCGTCCGTCAATGCAAGCGAGCCAAAGCCCATCCCGCAGACTTTCAAGGCATCACGACGAGACAAAGGTAGATTCATGATTCAATCCACGAATGTGAATTCGTTGGTGAGGAACAACACTTGGGCCAACTGAGCCAGGCGATCCAAGTGAGGCAGATTTGTCTTTTCAAAGGGACCGCTGAAATCGTCGACCGAGTTCGCTTCGACGACCATCCCATCTTTCGCCGTCGCTGAAATCTTGGATCGCCAAAAGAACGAATCGAAGCTCAACGTCGGCCCACTGTGTGCGATGAACTCAACAAATTCACCTTTGCGGATCTTTGCTTTTTGCGACGGCAGCGGACGGTTGTTACTGAGTTGCTTGGCATTGAACACAACCTTCCCGCCAATTCGAATGATCGCTTGAATCCCGTCGCCCTGTTTGGAACGGTGACCGACCATCCCCGTGACCTTGACCACACCATCCACGGGACTCTTCCAACGACGCACCACGGCACCGTCATCACCATGACCGGGATGCCCGCCTTCGTTGGTCAGCCGCGCGTAACTGAACGGGCCGGGGCTGGGATATTCGTTTTCAATCTGCCATCCGTTCTTTTGGAAAACAGAAAATGCGGTGAACCCATTGAGTTGGTCGCCCTTCCATGTTGCCGTGCCGTAACTCCACAGCTCTCGTGGGTCTGCCTCCAATAGCGGCGGCAACGCGGCAGTGGAAACGAAGTCCACGGCTTCCTTGAGCTCCGACGCGGTGGGTTCTCGCTGCAACAATCTGCGAAACAGTACGGTGACTTGTTTCTCAGGCTCGCCTGAACTGGTTCGCCGAACATCACGGGCGGCTTCCAACGCAGCCGACGCCAGTTGCGGATGGTTCAGCAAGAACAACGCCTGCTGCGGAACCGTCGTTTCATAACGCTTCGGCGAATGCATGTCCGGACTGGCGAAATCGAAGGTGCGAAACAACCCCGGCAGATTTTGCCGGTTGATCATCGCATACAACGTTCGCCGAGGCGTGATGGTTGGCGAAGTGATCTCCACTGATTCGCCGCCGTAACGGCAATCCAACAGATTTGCGCCGACCAAGATGCTATCACGCAAGGATTCAAACTCACGCCGACGTCGTTCCGCTCTGGCAAGCGCGGCATTGGACGGATCACTTGCCAAGGCTTCGGCACTGACGGCGGATGATTGCTGATAGATTCGCGTCGACAAAATGCGGCGTATCAAACGCTGAGTGCTCCAGTGTGATCGAAATTCAGCGGCTAAGTCGTCGAGCACACCCGGGATCGCTGGGGCAGGGGTCCGAAATCCAAAATCACTTGGCGAATCAACCAGGGGACGTCCCGTCAAATGCCCCCACATCCGATTGACGTAAACGCGTGCGGTCAACGGGTTCTCCGGAGAGACCACCTTCTTCGCCAAATCCATCCGCCCACTGCCGGTCTTGAACTCGGGCTCCTCTGCTTTCCGAAACGCGGTCAAATAACGACGCGGCGCTTCCTCGCCGCGATTGCCGCGCTGGCCACGAACGAAAACCTTCTGACCAACCAATTTGTCTCGGTCGACCAACATCAACGGACTCGCTGCGGCATCCAAATCCGTTGGTGGAACACTGTTGTTGAGCACGTTGTAAAGCGAGTAGTAATCCACCGTTGGGATCGGATCAAATTTGTGATCGTGACAACGGGCACATGAAACCGTCAGCCCCAACAACCCCCGCGTGATCACATCAATCCGATCATCCAGGGTGTCGTCGTTCCTTAGGAACTTACGGCCAATCGTGATGAATCCCATCGCGTCGGCGTTGCCGTTCTCATTCTGCGGGTCGGTCAGATCGCCAGCCAATTGATGGCGCACCATTTCGTCAAACGGCATGTCTTCTGCAAACGCCTTCAGCACCCAATCGCGATACCGATGCGACCCTTTGATCGTGCGTTCCTTGCCCGCTGTGGTGTACCCGATCGTGTCGGCATAACGAGCCACGTCCAACCAATGCCTCCCCACACGTTCGCTCATCCGTGGGTCCGCCAACATCTGATTCACACGACGATGAAAGGCATCGGGACGACGATCCTCCCGAAAAGACTTCAGCTCTTCGTAGGTCGGAGGCAACCCAGACAAATCAAAATGCAGACGTCTCAGCAACGTGTCTCGGTCGGCCAAACCGTTCACCGAAACGCCCAACTCTTGAGCGTGTTGTGCCGAGAGGTCATCAATCAAATCGCGTGAATCAACCGATGGAACAACATGGTTTCGTCGCAGTTGATCGCCACGCACACGCGTTGGAGGAACAAACGCCCAATGCGATTGGACATCTCGATCAAGCGGCGAAACGGACTCCGCGACCGGATGCTCGTCCTGACGCGGATCCGCAGCACCGGAATCGATCCAATGCTTCAGGATCGCGATTTCTTCATCGCTAAGTTTTTCATCCGGAGGCATCTCCAAACCGGATTCTTTGTAACTGATCGCCCGCACCAAAACGCTGGCCTCGGCATCCCCCGGAACAATGGACGGGCCTCGCGAACCACCTGCCTTCATCGCCGCGGCAGAATCCAGTCGATAGTCGCCCATCGACTCACCGGATTCATTGGAGTGGCAGTCGTAGCAGCGTTCAATCAGCAGTGGGCGAACCTTGGCTTCAAAAAAGTCGAGGTCATTGGCATTTGCGACGCCGATCTAAACCAGCGCCAAAACAAAACCGAGACTCAGTTTGCAGGCCCAGAACGAACGGACAGCCAAGAGGCGGCGCGCATCAAAAGACCGACGGTCTCGACGGGGGTGGCGGACGAACATCGTCGTATCGCTTGCTGGCGGGAGGGTGGGTGAGGTGGGAACAACCCCGAGCGGGAGAGCGGAACTTCATCCCGCCTAGGAGCCATCGGGCGCCATTGTATCAGCCCACCTGGCTGAAGTCACTCTTGAAATGACTTCGCAACCAACCTTGCTCGCAGACGATTGCCATGCTCGCTGAATGTCCGCTCTGACTTCAGCAATTCTTCGACTTCTTCCCATTCTTCCGCATGCTCTTTGGCACGCGCCAGGTTGTAGCGAGCGGAATCCTCCCACATCGACATCTGGTCCTCATCCAGAACACGTTTCCCGAACCAGTTCGCCGAGGTATCGAATCTTCCGTCGTCATACTGCACCAGTGCCAACCAGTGGGTGGCGGTGCGCTTGCCCAGTCGCATGAACATTTGAATCTGTTGCAACTGTTGGTCGTAATCCGAACTATCCACGCCCAACCCGCGGCGCAGCCCGTAGCGTTTTTGCAGATCGACATTGATTCGCAAGTCTTCGATTTCGAACTCAGGTGCACGCTGCTCCAGATACCGAGTCCGGGCGCCTTTGACGCCTTCGATGTCATCATCCGAAAACTGGCCCGTCAGGTGCTGCCAACGCCCGCTCGAAAGATTCCGAGCCATGTCGTCGTCGCCATCCAGCACTGCCCATCGCGACAGATACCAAAACGAGAACAACGGGTCTCGCTCGACCATCCGCTCCGCTTCGGCCTGGTAGAGATTCGCCAGCAACGGAAGCGTCCACATCCGCACGCCAGCGATACCAGGAATCGCGTCCCATTGTTCCGATACCGAGTCCACATCCACATACAGGTTCATTCGGCGATCACCGGTCAAACCGTTTTGCAGCTTCTTCATCCGTGGCGAAATCGCCTCGATTCGGGCATTCAGCAACGCCACGTTCTGCTGAACATCGGTTCGCGAAAGCGGGTAGTCGAAGTAACCCGCCACATCCAACCGCCGCATCACGGTCGGCTCTTTGCGAGCTTGTTCCAAAGTCGCAATACCAACCTGGTCCGGCCCCGGAACCGGCAGTCCCAATTCCGTTTCAAAGAGGTAGATCTGGTCGCCTGCCAAGACACCAACGGACCACGGTGTCAACGAACCATCCTCATCGGATTGCAGCGCCAGCACGGCAGTTCGCACGCCCGCCTGCTCGCACAAAGCGGTGAAAACATTGGCACGCTGAATCGGGTCACCACGACCGCGCCAAATCGTTTGAAACAGTGTTTGCCGGTATCCAGGCCCCTCCAACTTCATGCCCATCGGAAGGGCCGGTCGTGGGAGTTGCGGTGGAACTCCCTCGGATGCGTCCAGTGGCTCCGCCGCGACGTTGCGAACCGTCCAGTCGAACAAACGACATGCCGTCCGAAGTTGTGCGGCGGCGTCCTCGCCAATTTCCGCCGACAACCCGTCCAACCAATCGACAAGCAACAGGTCTTCGCGAATCGGATCGTCGATCCACTGAACCGCGTGCCGAAACAAATAGGCGTCTCGCAACACCGTCACATCGGTCGGCTTGAATTCCTCTCGCAGGATCTCCTCCCGCAATTTTTCTTCCGGGATGACATCGGTCAGTGTGGACGCCAGTTCGGGAACCTCGCCTGAACCGCGATCGCTGGTTTGGCCCTGCAACCACTGGTTGAGGTGATACGAAATTTGCCGGCTCGCTTTTTCCTGATTCAGCCCCACGAACTGACTGAGCAACGAAACGGTTTCACCGAGGTGATCCTGCTGGGATTGCTTCTGCTGTGCGACCTGACGCTGAGTTTGAATCCGTCGGACGGTCTCGGAATCGTCAGTGCAACCGCTCAGCAACACCAGGGCGGATGCCATCCAGGCCAGAACCGATGCGGGCGAAGAAGCGAACGTCATGGCTTGTTTGGCGAAGTGGAGCACGGCGAGAACAAACAGAGCGGCAAAGAAAAGAATGGCGTTTTGAAACGTTGCATCACAGAAAAGGGTCAGCCATCGAGGCTGTCGACCGTCTCTCGCAATCGCAGCAAGCGGTCCAACGTTCCCGCGAATTGGTCCAGCGGGATCATGTTCGGCCCGTCACTTGGCGACGTTTCCGGATCGGGATGCGTCTCAAAAAACAGAGCATCGCACCCAATGGCTACGGCGGCGCGAGCCAATGGTT
>NZ_JBICHO010000258.1:0-2594 GCF_043100905.1 Rhodopirellula sp. JB055
CCGACACCCTTGTTTTTTTGGGTTCTGTCCCGTTTTTTTTTTTGTTTTGTGGCGGTGGCGCGTTGTGGTGTAGTGGCTAAAAACCCACGGCTTTGGCCCCTCGTCCACTGCGCCCAACCCTCGCTTTTAGCTTTGACGGACCATTCGTTTCTGCCTTTCAGATACAGAGCACGATGACATCTCCCAGTGACCCTCTCGCGGTGGTTCGAGCCATCGATGCCGAGCTGACTCACGTTTGGATGATCCGCACGTTTCTCAAGCACGCTGATGAGGCAGAAGAGGACGAGGATCTGCGAGAGGTCGTCCGCGATCTGTACGACTTCATTTTGGCGGTTGGGCCGGTGACGGACGAAACCGATCCGGCGGTCTACATGAAAATGGCCAAGAAAAAGCTCCGGCGACTGCGTGGCGGCACAGAGCTTTACGAGGCGATTCAGCCCGAAGTCAGCGGTCATACGAACTTTGTGATGGCGGCGAGGTCTCTGCGGTTGGCCGTCGATCGGATCATGGCGTTGGTCCAATCCGCGCAGTAGATCGCCTGTCCGCGAGGGCCTTCGGAGAGCGAATCGTGGACGCCAAATCGCGTTCCATTTGATTTGGCTTGGTCGAAAGGGGGCCGTCTTGGCAGCAGGCGGGAAAACACCCGTGAAATCGGGTGGAAAAGGAGCGTAACGCACGCCCGGGGGACTGGAAGGAAATCGATTCGACAGCGATAACAGGGCACCACGTCGAAGGTCTCCAACTTTTTTCCGCGACTCCCACTGTGCATTGATGAGCTCTCCCGCCAAAGCTGCCAAACTCGCTCTCGAAGACGGCACCGTCTACACCGGAACCAGCCTCGGGGCAGAGGGGGAAACGACTGGCGAAGTCGTCTTCAACACCTCGATGACGGGATACCAAGAAATCCTGACCGACCCCAGTTACCGCGGGCAATTGGTGGCGATGACCTATCCCGAAATGGGCAATTACGGGATCAACTCCATTGACCTGGAAAATCGCGGCACTTCGTTGGCCGGATTCATCATTCGCAACGAAAGTCGCCTGCACAGCAACTACCGCTCAGAAGGTTCGCTCAGCGACTACCTGAAATCGCAGGGAGTGATCGGTTTGGCTGGCATCGACACACGAGCCTTGGTGCGACGGATCCGCAGCGAAGGTGCGATGCGAGGCGTTTTGTCGACGACTGATCTCGACGACGCATCTTTGGTCGCCAAGGCCAAGGCATCACCCGGATTGGTCGGGCGTGACCTGGTTCAAGAAGTCATGCCAACTCAATTGGAAAAGTGGACCAACGAACTGGATGACTGGACCATTCGCGAAATTCGCGAAGCGGCGAAAGATGCATCCATCGATGACGAAAGCCGACCGCACGTGGTTTGCATGGACTTTGGGATGAAGTGGAACATTCCACGTCACCTGCGCTCTCGTGGTAACCGCGTCACGATCGTGCCTGGTAGCACGCCAGCGGACGAGATCTTGAAGCTCAGTCCCGATGGAGTCTTTCTGTCCAATGGACCGGGGGACCCCGAGCCTTTGACCTACGCCCACCAAGCGATCGGCGAGTTGCTCGGCCAAGTGCCCGTGTTCGGAATCTGCCTCGGGCATCAGTTGCTGGCAGTGGCCTGTGGCGCGAAAACGTTCAAACTGAAATTCGGTCACCGTGGTGCCAACCAACCCGTTCTGGACATGGAAACGGGCAAGGTTGAAATCACCAGCCAGAACCACGGTTTTGCCGTCGATGACAAAGGCCTGCCAGATTGCTTGGAAGTCACTCACCGCAACCTCAACGATGACACCGTCGCCGGTGTGCGTCACAAAGACACCGGTGCGTTTGCCGTGCAGTACCACCCCGAAGCCGCAGCGGGACCTCACGACAGCCATTACCTGTTTTCGCGATTCCAAGAACAACTGAACGAGAAGTGTGGGGTGAACGCATGAGCAAAGCCCCGCGGACCGCCATCAGCCCGACTCGAGAAGAAAACTATCCTGAGTGGTATCAACAAGTCATTCGTGCAGCCGATCTGGCCGAAAACTCGCCGGTTCGTGGCTGCATGGTGATCAAGCCTTGGGGTTACCAGCTTTGGGAAAATGTTCAGCGGGCTTTGGATGACATGTTCAAAGCGACGGGACACCAAAACGCGTATTTCCCGCTGTTCATTCCAATGAGCTTCCTCGAAAAGGAAGCGGAACACGTCGAAGGATTCGCGAAAGAGTGTGCGGTGGTCACGCACCATCGGCTCGAACCAGATCCGGAGGGTGGGCTGCGTCCCGCGGGCAAGCTCGAAGAACCGTTGATCGTCCGTCCCACCAGTGAAACGATCATTGGTGCGACGTATGCCAAATGGGTGCAGAGCTATCGCGATTTGCCGATCTTGATCAACCAGTGGGCCAACGTGGTTCGGTGGGAGATGCGAACGCGAATGTTCTTGCGGACCGCTGAGTTTCTCTGGCAAGAAGGCCACACCGTTCATGCGACATCTGAAGAAGCGGTGGAAGAGACCGAGAAGATGGTCGAGGTCTATCGTGACTTTGCTGAGAACTGGATGGCGATGCCGGTGATCGTCGGCAGCAAGACTCCGTTGGAACGCTTTCCC
>NZ_JBICHO010000259.1:0-4410 GCF_043100905.1 Rhodopirellula sp. JB055
AATGTGAACAGGATCGCGCGTTGTTCGGACGCAAATTGGCTTTGCAGGTATTGCTGGATGCCGGCGACGCTTTCGGCTTCGGTGTCGCGTTCTTCCCAGGGTTTCAGGACCAACACGGCGAATCCAACATTGGGACCGCCATTGCCACCGAGCAGGGAATATCCCGTCACGGACAACCAGTTCTGAACACCAGGGGTTTTTTGAAAGACCTGGTCCAGGTCTTTGATGACTTCGTCGGTGCGTTCTTTGCTGGCGGCATCGGGCAATTGGACATTGACGAACAGCACGCCTTGATCTTCATCGGGAACAAATCCGGTTGGCAACTGAGTGAGCATCCAACCCGTTGCCGCAATCAGGGCAATCGATGCGGCGGAAACGATGAGTGTCAGACGCACGAGTCGGGCCACTGCGGCGCCGTAAACTTCGGTGGCACGATCAAAGATCCGATTGAACAGCCGGAAGCCAATGAACTGAGTTTCTTTCGCGGGACGCAAGAAGAGCGCGCATAAGGCGGGACTGAGCGTCAACGCGTTGATCGTGCTGATGATGACCGAGGCTGAGATCGTTAGCGCGAATTGGCGAAACAATTCACCCGTGATTCCAGGCATGAAGGCACAAGGCACAAAGACTGCCAGCAATACCAGAGTGGTCGCGATCACCGGCCCGGTGATTTCCGACATGGCTTTGACCGCCGCATCTCGGCTGGACAATCCATCGGAGATATGCCGCGAAACATTTTCGACGACCACAATCGCATCGTCGACGACGATTCCAATGGCCAGCACGATGCCGAACAACGACAGCATATTCAAAGAAAAGCCGATGCACGCCATGATGGCGAAGGTGCCGATCAGCGAAACTGGAATTGCAGCGACGGGGACGATGGTGGCCCGCCAGTCTTGAAGGAAAATGAAGATGACGAGCACGACCAACACGATCGCCGACGCCAACGTGCTGTAGACCTCGTTGATGGACGCGGTAACAAACGCGGTCGCGTCGTAGGCGACTTGGTATTCGACGTCATCGGGCCAGTTCGCCGCGGAGGAAAGCTCCTCCATTTTTGCCCGAATCGCTTCGGCGGTTTCCAACGCGTTGGCGCCGGGCAACTGATAAATCGCGAGCGTTGCGGCCGCATCGCCGGTGAAGGAGCTGGAATAAGTGTAGGCCTCGGCCCCCAGTTCGATTCGAGCGAGATCACCCAGACGCAGCACTTCTCCGTTTTCGCCTGTGCGAACAATGATGTTTTCGAATTGTTCGACTTCCGTGAAGCGGCCCTGCGTGTTGATCGAGAATTGAAACGCCGTGCCTGGTTCCGCGGGCGGGGCGCCGATCTGTCCTGCCGCGACTTGGATGTTTTGTTCCGTGATGACTGCGACGATATCTTCGGTTGTCAGGCCACGTTGTTTCAGCAGACGTGGGTCCAGCCAGACTCGCATGCTGTAGTCGCCATCGCCGAACGATTGCACGTCGCCGACCCCTTTGATACGGCTGATTTCGTCTCGAACGTCGAGTGAAAAGTTGCTCAGATACAACCCATCGTGACTGCCGCCAGGCGATGTCAAAGCGAGGAATTGAAGCGTTTGGGTGGAGCGTTTTTTCGTTGTGATTCCTTGCGCTCGGACTTCTTGTGGCAAGGTGGCTTCGGCACTGCTGACCAAGTTTTGGACCAGCACCGAAGCGATGTCCAAATCCATGTCCAAATCAAAAGTGACCGTCAGCGTGTACAGGCCCTCGTTGGTACTGGTCGATGACATGTAGATCATGCCTTCGACACCGTTGACCGCTTGCTCGATGGGAGAAGCAACGGTTTCGGCGACTGTCCGCGCGTTGGCGCCGGGATAGACGGCGGTGACCTGCACCGTGGGGGGAGTGATCGGCGGGAACTTCTCGATTGGAAGACCAAAGAAGGAAACCGCGCCAGCGATCACGATCACGATGGAAATCACCGTGGCAAAGATCGGGCGATCAATGAAAAACTTCGACATGGTTCAGTCCGCAGTGGATGAATCGGAGGCGGGCTCATCTCGGGTCGGAGAGACCGTCGGTGTGGGTTCGGAACCGGATTCCGATTCAGCGGTGTCGGTGTTGGATTCAACCGCGGCGTTCAACATTGGGCTGTCTTGGGTCGATAACTCGGTTGGATTGGGGGTGACTTTGCTTCCCGGTCGAGCTCGTTGCAGTCCGTCGAGCACAAAGGTGTCATCGACGGTGAGATTGTCGGTGATCAATGCCCAGCCATCGAGAGTTTGGCCGATGGTGATTTCACGTTGTTCGATTTGGTTGTCGGCTCCCAGCAGCATCACGTAGGAGCCGGTTTGGTTTCGGACGATCGCTCGTTCAGGGATCAAAATCGCATTCTCAATCTCGCGAACGGGCAAGCGGATGATCACAAACATCCCGGGAAGTAATTTGCCGTCTTCGTTGTCGAAGTCGGCACGCAAACCGAAGGTTCCTGTTTTTTGATCGATGCCGCGTTGATCGACGTAATCCAGTTTTCCGGACAGCCATTGGTCCGTGTCGCCGTCGCGTTGCAAGTAGACAGGGATCTTCGACCATTCCTCCGGCGAATCCGAGGGTTCTTCGGTCTCGGGGCGAGCTTCGACGAGTTGCAGAAGTTTGCGATCGCTGATGCTGAAATTCGCGAAAATTTTCCGTTGGTCCACGACGGTCGCCAACGTGCTGCCAACTTCGACCAAATTGCCAAGTTTGATTTGGGTTTTAGAAACGCGTCCTTCGATTGGAGCGCGAACCACGGTGTACTTCAAATCCAACTCAGCCTGATCCAATTGGGCTTGAGCTTGCAACAATTTGGCTTTGTCGGCTTCGATGTTGGCTTCTGCGGCTTTTTGTTCTGCCAGGGCGGAATCGCGAGCAGCCAAGGCTGCATCCAGGGCGGCTTGGGAGCCTGCGTTGGACGCTTGCAATTGTCGCTCGCGTTTCAAGTCATTCTCGGCTTTTTCCACCGATACGAGAGCTGATGCCAGGCTGGCTTCGGTGACCTGAATGCTGGCTTTGGCAGCTTCAACCGATGCAGCGGCGGCGTTGCGATTGGCGAGGTAGGTGTCGGGTTCAATCCGGTAGAGTTCTTGATCTTCGCTGACGAACTGTCCTGGTTGAAAGGAAAGTTTTTCGACAAAGCCTCCTACCCGCGCTCGAACGTCTGCTTGTTCCACCGCTTCGGTCTCGCCGTTTTCTTCAATGAAAATCGTGAGACGTTGCTGAACGGGCTGGGCCACGGTCACGGTGGGAGGTGGCGGAGCCTGGTACTCATTGGAGGCAGGCGTGCAACCGACCAACGCCAGTGAAGTCAGGACCAGAAAGCAGAGAGCTTTCCAACGAGCGGTCGCGAATCGGATTTCGTTCATGCGTCAATTGGGGACTGCGTGATGAGCCATTGCGAAAAAGGGGCCGGCGGGAACCGCCCCCTTTCATTTTGGGGGTGGGGCAACGATGTGCAGCGATGAGAAATCGGATTCGCAGCGGGATCCCTGGGGCATCCTACACGACGGGGAATGAACGTCCTACGCGAGAACGTCTCCGCCGAAGAGTTCTCGCACTACAATCTGAGACCCCTGTTCTTCGCTTTCACGATCCATCTGCATGAATTCCACGCTCCAGCCTGAAACGACTCGTTTACCGAGACGCCCTCGCCACGGGGAGTTGTTGCTCGCCCTCGTGTCTCTGATGTTCGTCCAATCTTGTTTGTCGCCCGAGAATCAGATCCATCGCGTGGCTCTCAACGCCCTGTTTTTCTTGGTGGTTTTATCCGCAATTCGTTCGCTCACCGGGTCGGCCGCGCGAATGTGGGGCACGCTGCTGGCCGGGGTTTCGGCCTACGCGGCGTCCTGGGCCAACGAGATCACAGGGACAGCGTGGTTGGCGATCGTCAGTGATTCGTGCTTTGCTCTGGTGTTCGTTTTTTTGATCTATGCCGTTGGCGAGAATGTATTCGGCGAAGGCCCGATTGATGCGAATCGAATCATTGGTGCGGTGTCGATTTACTTTTTGCTCGGACTGCTTTGGGCTTTCCTGTACACCCTGGCAGCGCTTGTCCAACCGGGAGCGTTTTTGTTCCCAGTTGAGAACGCGGAGTCGACCGAGAACACGCGATTGCTCAGCGAGTTCATTTACTTCAGCAACGTGACGCTGACAACGCTCGGTTATGGCGATGTCGTTCCGTTGTCTCGACCAGCAAAAATGTTGGCGGTTTTGCAAGCCATGCTCGGGCAGCTTTACTTGGCGGTTGTGGTTGCACGCATGGTTGGCCTGCAAGTTTCACAAAAGTCGACCGAAGAGTCTGCCTGAAACAGCTCGTTAAATCAGGACACCGTCGATTGGTTGCAAGACTGCGGGCGTGTCGTTGTCACCGAGCATCTGGCGAGCGTCGATTTCAATGTTTCGGCACAGGGT
>NZ_JBICHO010000260.1:0-8161 GCF_043100905.1 Rhodopirellula sp. JB055
CTAGAAGCTAGAAGCTAGAAGCTAGAAGCTAGAAGCTAGAAGCTAGAAGCTAGAAGCTAGAAGCTAGAAGCTAGAAGCTAGAAGCTAGAAGCTTCAATCGCTTCTTTCAAAGCTTCGATCGTCGGCGGGGACGGTTTGACACTGCCGGGACGTTTGCCACCGGCGATGTCCAGCGGTGTCCAACCACGTTTGTTCTTGTGGTTCCAAATCTTTGGATCTGCACCGACCGAGGTCAGCTTTCGAACGGCGGTTGGAAACGTTCGCAGCGCGGCGCCGTGCATCGCGGTTTCTCGGTTGCGATCGACGACATTGGGATCGATCCCGAGATCCACCAGCATTTCGATCGCGCGGTCGACCTCTTCCGGCGTACCGGGTTCTTCACCCACCGCGATCACCCCGACTCCTGCCGCGGCCATCAACGCGGTGGTTCCATCGTCATTGGGGATGGTGGGGTCGGCTCCGAGTTCCAGCAACAAATGCATCAGCTCGATGTCCGCACCGCGAGAGGCCAAGAAGAATGGCGTGGCGCCCTTCGGGTTGAGGCGTTGTCCGCGTGACTTGCCGTTTTTCAGTTGCAGATTCACGTCGGCACCCAACTCCACCATCTGGCGAACAAAGTCCAAGCTGTGAATCGAACCCGTGACACGAGGTGCTGGGTCGCCTGCCGGGTTGTCGCCCAGTTCTGTTTTGCGAACCCAGGTGATCGCGTGCAAAGGAGCGTAGCCGCTGCGTTGGTCGTTCGGATCGGCACCGCGAAGGACCAAATCGCAAGCCAACTGAAGGTGCCCGCTTTCAATCGCGAACATCATCGCTGACATTCCGGACCGCGGATTTCGGCCGCCGCTGCGTTTGGGTTTCGCGACGGTGTTGACGTCCAAACCCGAGTCGAGCAAACGCATCACCACCGCCGATTGACCATGTCGAGCCGCGAACATCAGTGCTGACAAACCGGACTGCGTCAGTGTTGTTTCAACATTGCATCCGGCATCGATCAACGCATCGACAGCATCCAGGTTGCCGGCCGCAGACGCCCACATCAGTGCGGTTTGCCCGCGAGCTTCTTTGTCTTCCATGTCGGCACCGGCTTTGATCAGCGACCGGACCACATTCGCGTTGCCCTGCCGTGCCGCCAACATCAACGGAGATTCTCCACCGCGTCGTGCCGTGTTTGCATCGGCCCCCGCGTCCAGCAAGGCTCGCACCGCTCTGAGATTGCCATACTCACACGCCAAGCTGAGTGGAGTGACCTCGTACAGCGTTTTCGCATCCACATCCGCACCGGCAGCGACCAGTGCCGCGATACTACGAGCGTGATTGTGGTAGGCCGCCCAGTGCAACGCCGTCATCCCATCGGGTTGAGCCGCATCGACGTTCACCCGATCGCCAGCCAACGATTCTCGAACCAAATCCCAACGTTGCTGTTCCGCCGCGGCAACCCACTGGTGATCGGATGCTGATACCACCGCGCCAGCGATCTCGGTCGATTCCCGATCGGAGGGATCTGCCGCGACGACACCAACACAAACCAGGAGCGATCCAGTGATCGGCAAGATCCTTCGCAACATCACAGTGTCACCGGATCGAAGAGGTCGTCGACCGTTCCCGTGCTGTCCGCGAACGATTCCAAAGGCACACCGACTTTGTTGAGCAACGTCAGGTGCAGGTTCGACAATGGTTCAGGGTCTTTGAACCGAAGGTGGCGATTGCCACGCATGTTTTCCGCGGCACCACCAGCCACCAAGATCGGCAGATTGCTGTGGTCGTGAGCGTCCGGATCGCCCATGCCGCTGCCGTACATGTAGAGCGAATGATCGAGCAACGTTCCGTCGCCTTCGGGAACTTCATCCATCCGCTTCAGGAAGTCCGCAAACAGCGAAACATGGAACTGATTGATCTTGGCAACCTTGGCCAGTTTCTCTGGATCGCGACCGTGGTGCGTCACGGGGTGGTGAGGGTCAGGCACGCCGATCTCAGGATACGTTCGCGTGCTGGCCTCACGAGCCAATTGGAACGAAACGACTCGAGTGATGTCGCCTTGGAAAGCGAGCAACTGCAGATCGAACATCAACTTCGCGTGATCCGCGTACGCGGTCGGCACCCCAACGGGCCGGTCCAAATCGGGCAGCGGATTCTCGTGGCTGTTTTGTTCGGCGAGCTGAATCCGGCGTTCGACTTCGCGAATGCTTTCGAGGTAACCGTCGATCTTGTTGCGGTCCGAGGCACCCACGCGATTCTTGATCCGCTTGATTTCCAAGTTGATCGAATCCAGCAGGCTGGCTCGTTTCTGCATCGCGGCTCGACGTTGCTCAGGAGTCCCGCCTTCACCAAACAAGCTCTCAAACACGATTCGCGGGTGAGCTTCGGATGGCAACGGTTGCGTCGGAGAAGCCCAAGACAAACTGTTCTGGTACACGCACGCGTAACCGTTGTCGCACTGCCCGACGGTGGACAGCAGGTCCATCGAAAGTTCCAACGATGGCAACTGTGTGGTCGCGCCGATTTTTCGAGCCGCGACTTGATCGACCGTGGTGCCGTTGTAGTAATCGCTGCTCTCGGTTCGCTTGGCTCTCGCGGCACTCAAAAACGCCGAGTTCGATGTCGCGTGAGAACCGGGGTATGCGTTTTGCAAATCCGTGTTGGAGATCACAGTCAAGTGATTCTTCACGTCTTCCAGTGGCGACAAACTGGACGGCAATTCGTCGAGCGTTTCGCCGTCGGGAGTCCATTCGGCTGGGTTGTATCCCATCGGAATGTAGATGTAACCAATCCGTTTGAGGCGACTGGGAGCCGCTGCCGTTGCCGCGGTTGCGGTCATCGCCGGAATCATCGCGTCCAGCAATGGCAACGCGACGGCGGCACCGGTTCCGCGGAGCAGGGTTCGGCGAGAGAGATGGGATCGTTTCATCGAGCTTCCAGTTTAGAAGTGGGCAGCGTGACGGATCATCGGGATGTGTGTTCGTTGTTCGGATCAGACGCAATTTCTCGGTATCGAAACGGCTCGCTCAAAACGATGCCGTTGATCAGAGAAGCCAGCGTGTAGTTGAATTGCGACGCACCGCGAACGATGCGGCGAATCGCCGGTCCATCGTGTGGCTCGACAGCTCGTCCGAGTGCGTAGGTCATCAATTTTTCGGCAACGGTTTGGGCGAAGATGTCCGGTCGAGCCACGATGCCGGCTTCCAGTTCATCAACCGATTGCAACTCGGTGCCATCAGGGAGTTGGCCCGACGAATCGACATCCAACGTGCCTTCAAATTGTCGCCAACGCCCGACTGCATCATAGTTTTCAAGTGCGAACCCAAGCGGATCGATCAAGTCATGGCAACTCGCACAAGTCGGATTGGCTCGGTGCATTGCCAGTCGTTCTCGAACTGTCATCGCCGCGAGCGTGTCCTTTTCTTTCAAGTTGGGAACGTTCGGCGGTGGTGGAGGAGCCGGTGTTCCAAAGATGTTTTCCATCACCCAGTTGCCACGAATCGTTGGCGAAGTTCGCGTGGCATACGAGGTGACCATCAAAATGCTGCCGTGCCGCAAGATGCCGCCCCGGTGCGACTCGGGTGAAACTTTGACGCGCCGGAAATGGCTGCCGGTGACGCCTCGGATCCCGTAGTGCGTGGCCAAACGCTCGTTCAAAAAGGTGTCTTGCGAGGCGATCAAATCCGTGACGCTTCGATCGTTCATTAAAACATCCTGAAACAACAACTGCGTTTCGCGTTGAAAGGCTTGGCGAAGGTTGTCGTCGAAATCCGGGAACAAACGCAGGTCGGGCGTGATCGAATCCAGGTTGCGTAATTGCAGCCACTGCGAAGCGAAATTCGTGACGAGTGAATTGGCACGCGGGTCGTCTAACATTCGTGCGACTTGCCCGGCCAGCACGTCATCGTTTCGCAATTGCTTGGCGTCGGCGAGGTCCAACAATTCTTCGTCGGGCAAACTGCTCCACAAGAACGACGCCAACCGAGACGCCAACTCATGATCATTGACCGCGACAACATTTTGTTTTGACGATGCAACGACATTCGGATCAACGGATTCAATCCGGAACAGGAACTTTGGATTGACGAGCAACGCAGTGAGAGCGGACTCGATGCCCTGATCAAACTTGCCGGCTGAGAAACCTTCATCAAAGAAGTCCATCAGCAACGCCAGTTCCTCGGTTGTGGCGGGACGGCGATAGGCTCGTCGAGCCAATCGTGTGAGAATCTTTTGGGCTTCGTCCCGGTTCGCGTTTTCGCCCGACCAGTTTTCGCCGAAGATTGCTCGTCGACTGGTTGTGTTGCCGGGGCCTTCCGGCGCAAACGGTCCCACGATCGAAACCTGATAGATCGCCGGAGTCAATCGCGGATGCCGGTGCCGATTGAAGTTGGCATCGAATGGCTGACGTTTACCCTCGGTCAGCGACGAAAAAGTCTTCGGAAAGGTGACGCCAATCGAATGCCGGCCGGCATCGAAGTGCAAACGCTGTTTCAGATGGGAATCCGAATGCGTGTAGTCAGGACCGCCGTACTTGCCGGTCTTCTTTGGCGGATACACCTTGAATTGGTGGACTCGAGCACGATCGACCAGCACATCGATTTCGTGTTCGCGGTGCAAACCCTCGACTTGTTCGTCTCGGTCGCGAGTCAGCTTCAATTCGATCTCGTACTCACCCGTTTGCGGGAAGTGTTGATCGAACATCACGCCGCCGCGGGTTCCAAACGGCAATCCTTCAACATGCTTTTCTTGCGATCGGTCGGCCGGCAACCGAATCGTCACTCCGGCAGGGCCGTTGCCCAAGCCTCCGACGGCCACACGAGCGATCTTTTGTGCGGCCGACACGTAGCGGTTCAAGTGCGTCGGAGAGAGTTCCTCGACGGTGATGTTGTCAAAACCGTGACTGGATTCGTCTTTGGGAAGGTAGTCCGATGCATCAATGGTCACCGCCAGCAAATCACGGATCGCGTTCTGATATTCCACGCGAGTCATCCGCCGCATCGCCCCCACTCGGCCCGGACGCGGGAACTGCTGGGCGTGATGATCGAGGACCGAAACCAACGCAGCTGTTACTTGAGAATAGGTTGCTTCGTCGGGTTGGCCGTAATCCGGTGGCGGCATCTGATGTGTATTGACGCGTCGAAGGATCTTTTCCCATTCCGCCGTCGCGAAGTCAGGTTGCGTGAACTGATCGGCACCAAAATCAAACGCCTGCAAGTCCAATCCCGCTTCGGCATCGTTTCCTGTGTGACAATCCAGGCACTGATCGGAAACAAATTCGCGAATTGTTGAGAGATCGTCTGAGACGACTTGGTTCACTTTCGATGCGGCCGGTTGAACGGGATCGCTCGCAGTATCACCACTCTCAGATGTGACAACTTGAGCAGTCAACCATTCCTTCGGCAGAGTCTCGGTGGGAGCAATCTCGTCGCGTAGCAACTGAGCCGCTCGGCCGACAATCTTGAGGTAGTGATCGCTGGGCAAACCTTCGTAGGTCACGAATCTTGCGTCACGTCCTTGGGGTGGATCGTTGGTGCACTTGAAGATGGCGGTGGCTTCATCGACTTCGTCAAACATTGCGACGTACAGCATTTCGGCCCCGGCTTTCTTCGCCGCGATGATTTGCGACCAGAGGAATTGGCCTTTCAGTCGGGGGATGTCATCCAGGGGTGCGTCTCCGTTGCGAAGATTGAACCAACTGAAACCGGGGAAAACGACAGGCAAGTAATCTTGGCCGCTGGCACCGCACTCTTGTTGATCAGGTTGCCAAGTTTGCTCGCCGTGTCGTTGGGCTTGCTCTGGATTGCGATAGCGTCCGGGCGTCCATGGGCTAATCACATCCGCCATTTCAAAGATTGATCGGACCGCCGGATCGGTCACGCAGTCTCGCTCGAGTTCTCGCCATCCAGTCGGCACACCCAGCATGATGCTGCAACCGGCTCGTTTCAGTTGAGCGATCAACATTTTGCAATCATCCAGCGTGTAAGCACCGGGTTGGTGCCGTTCGGCGAAACCGACACCCCAAATCGCAACGAGGGGCATGCCGTTGTGATGCAAGTAAGCGTTGCTGTCGGTGATCGCTTCTTCGTTGACCAAACGAGTCCAGTCTTGTGAAAC
Organism: Rhodopirellula sp. JB055; assembly: GCF_043100905.1. Lineage (NCBI taxonomy): Bacteria > Pseudomonadati > Planctomycetota > Planctomycetia > Pirellulales > Pirellulaceae > Rhodopirellula > Rhodopirellula sp. JB055. The sequence goes on from NZ_JBICHO010000260.1 coordinate 6,091, forward strand.
GACTTCGAGTTCTCCTTCTCGAAGCCCCGACAAGTCATACATCACTGCGAAGGCCCGCCCGTTCTCTTCGGAGCCGCGGCGACAGTGATTCAAAATCGTGGTTCGATTCGCGAGGCTGGCAGGAGATCTCAGCGAGGTGGCGAAGCGTTGGACAAAGGCACCATCGATTCCGTACTCTCGCATCCATTGGAAGTGACGACGGACGGTTTGTTCGTTGGCACTGCTGAACACTTCCGCGACGCTGCCGTCGGAATGCTGGAACTCGGTGGCAAAGCGTTCTTCCGGTGAGTACTCCGACAAGTCCGGCCAAAGGTCGACCGTGACATTGCCTGGACCAAGCGGCTTTTTCGAGTTGCGTCCCCAATGTCGCCAACCAAGTCCGGCACCGTCTCCCTCGCAGTTGAACCAGCCTTGGTATCCGCACATCACCTTGCCGGTCAGCGTGCTGCAATCAACCGCTTCAATACGTTCGGATTGGTCCGGAGAATCGTCCCCCAACACGGGGTCGATGAACCCGAATATCAACGCGGCGGCAAAGACAAAGGCGGGACGAAGCAAAGGAGTTCTCTTGGGAAGGATCCAAAAGGGGAAGACGAGAACGGGAATGGCCGGGGAGTCGCCGGATGCATTCTGCTCGCCGGTTTTCGGGCAAGAGAGTGACCATCGTCACGACCAAAAGTTCGCGGTCCATCGTACTCGATCAGCGAGTCCAACGCATCCGGAAAGGGGCGACGCCACCCCTTGTTCTCGCCTCGCGGAATCCCGTTTCCCTTTGCAGGTAGCTGCTTCGATCGCCCCAAGCCTGGTTTTCTCGGGTGCGGAGCAGGTTGGCAGCCGTAACCCAGGGAGTTGCCCTGGGCTTTCATAGGTCTGCCCGTTTGGGGCGAATGTTCAGCGAAAGCGAATGGATGTCAAACGCATCCGACCAGGAGTTCATTGATCCTGCGACATGCACATCGACTCCCGATTCGGTGACCTCGACCGCGCCAAAGATATCGACGGCTTGTCCTTCCAGTCCGACATGCAGGTTGATCCGGTTGCCTGAGTCAAACGGAGGCACCGCATTTAGATCATCCAGGTCCAAGTCAAAACCTTCGCCATCCATTCGCGAGATTGCAGAGCCTCCATCGAGAGCACGCGATCGCGACATCGGTTCTTCTTGCCGCGGCGATTCGTTTGTTCACGGATCTGAGAAATCTTCTCCGCCTGCGGTGACGGCCTTCTAAACTGGGGGGCACGCGACTCAAGCTCTGCGCTGCAATCGACTGAACTCGTACGTCTTTGTCACAAACGGATTGAATTGCCATGCCTCGGTACAGACATCTGTTTTTCCTGATCGCCTGCGTCTGCTTTCTGCTAGGCTGCGAGCGAGTTCCGCCGGTGGATATCTCTGAATACGAAGCTCAGTACTATCTCTGGCGTGGCAGCGCCGAACAGCAGTTGGATGAGCTCAGCTCTTGGATTTGGAGAGACAACGAGCTGAGGGTAGAACGAGGTAAGCAAACCGACGAACGCCATGTTCGATTTTTACACACCCAGATTCAGCAAGACATGCATTGTTCTGCACTGCTTGCGAAGACGCAGCTTGGATCCGATGAGCTTCGTGAGGCAGTGAATCAATCAAGCTCACCCGTTCAAACTCAAGTGCTCTGGGTCAAATGGTTCGCCGAACGCGACCCAAATGGAGTCTCGCGTCCTATCACAAGGTCGCCAACCGACCGCTTGATCATCTCGAGGATCGAGGAAGGCCGGACGAGATACCAAAGAAACAGGTAAACGGATTTGATTCGGCAACCAAACGTGTCACCGGATAGCTCCGTGGCCTCCTTCGGCGACAGGGATGGCAGGTTGTCGAGCGTCCGAACCTGTAGCTCTGTGGTCTCCCACAGAGTCCAGCCTGAATTCACTGCGAAGGGGCAACGCTGTTTCTGAAGATCGCTTCGGCAAGTCAGCCTTGTTGGGCGACTACTTATTGGGCGACTAGTCGTCCAGTGGCATGACTTCCGATTTTCGGATGTGGACGATGCTGCCGGGGTCGTGTTGTTGGAATGCGAAGTGGCCGGGCCCGTAG
>NZ_JBICHO010000261.1:0-7382 GCF_043100905.1 Rhodopirellula sp. JB055
AGGGGCAGCCCGGTGAATCCAGGCTGACCAGGCGTTGACGCCGGGCAGATTTGTGCCAAACTTTGCCACCCAGTCAAAGACCAAAACAGCTCGCGGCCGTGGCGGAACTGGCAGACGCGCTAGGTTGAGGGCTTAGTGGGAGTTAATCCCGTGGAGGTTCGAGTCCTCTCGGCCGCATCCAAAGAACCCCGTGATTCACGGGGTTTTTTCATGCGCGGATGGGATTTCCCGTCGTCGGCATTCCCAGCAGAATGGTTAGGAATGGACCCCGATGCACCACCATTGTCTGAATCAGGTGCAACCAGTGGTGCAGCTGTTCATCTGATGGTGCGGCCCGTTTGGAATTCTGGGTTCACAAAGTCTTCCCGCCGAGCCGGGTGGTGCGAGGTGTCACGGTGGAATCGAGACGGGGTGGCATTGCCCAACGTTTCCTGTTCGTCGAGCGTCCTCTTGCTTCTTTGGTCGGTGGCCAGCGACGATCAACCGGACGCGATCGCGTTTCGGTTGATGCGTGTGGTTGGCAATCCGTTGTTGTGAAGTGCGGCGGGCGAAACTCACCTTTCGTGAGCGATGGTTTCGGCGATGTTTCGGGCGTGGTCGCGGACGCGGATGTAGGCGTTCAGGGCGGCCATGAAGGCGACGCTGACGACGGGCGGAATCGTGCCCGCGGAGAGTTCCTCCAGGTGCTTGCGACGCAATGCCTTGACTTGATCTCGGATGCGTTTACCGCTCGCATCGGTGCTGGTCAGGACGTTGGGGTTCGACGCGGTCAGCGCTTCGTGGATCTCACGGGTGTAGGCTTTCACGCTGCGGTTGAGGGTTTCCAGGTCGGCTCGCTGCGAATCGGTGAAACGAAAGCCGTCGCGTCTGAGTTTTCGGTCAAACTTGTCCAGGTTGACGATGTAGTCACTGATGGATTCATATTCATCGGCCAGTCGCAATTGTCGGCGTGCTTCTTCGGCCGTTGCGTGCGAAACGTTCCCCGAGAGCAGGCTGGTGACAAACGCGGCGATCTCGTCTTGGACAGAATCCAGCACGCGTTCGCGTTGTCGCAAGCGGTCGCCGAGTTGTTTGTTTGGCTTCTCTGCTTGCATCAACTCCAAATGCCAGTCGAGCATCTTCAGACAGCCATCTCCCATCTTGAGGATCTCTTTCCGGGATTGCTCGATCGCCAAGAGTGGTGTTTCCAGAATGCGAACATCCAAATCTGTCAAACGTGGTTTTTCTTTGTATGACAACGACGGAATGATTTTTTCCAGGAATCGGACGATCGGGGTCAAGAACGGCATGAACAGCAGTGTGTTGCAAACGTTGAAAACACTGTGTGTCGCCGCAATGGCGGCCACGGTGTTGGGGTAGGTTTGGTTCCCATCGACGGTCACCGCTTCCGCCACATCGACGCCAATGATGCCTTGGATCAGTTGGATGTACCACTGAAAAATCAACGTGATCCAAAACACACCAATCAGGTTGAAGATCACATGGAAATACGCAGCGCGTTTGGCATTGGTGGTGGTCCCCAGCGAAGCCAAGAAAGCCGTGATCGTGGTCCCGAGGTTTTCACCGAGGATCAACGCCGCGGCGGTGGGGTACGAAATCACGCCTTGGGTCGCTAGCGAAATGGTGATGCCAAGCGTCGCAGAAGAGGACTGGACCAACGTCGTGAGCACGCAGCCGACGAGAGCGCACTTCAACACGCCCACGTAGGTGTCTGCTTGGAAGCGGGCAAACCAGGCTTCGAAGTCCGGCATCTCTTTGATGATCGAACAAGCGTCCTTCATTACTTCGAGACCGAAGAACACCATTCCGATGCCCATCACAAACATCGCCCAATAACGCCAGCGATCATTGCGGGTGAACAGATAAAAGAACGCTGCGAATCCCAGCAGCGGCAACCCGTACTTGCCAATCTTCAAAACCAAAATCCAGCCGGTGATCGTGGTGCCGATGTTGGCACCCATGATCACCCCGACCGCTTGGGACAGGTTCATCACGCCGCTGTTGACGAACCCGACGACCATCACGGTCGTGATCGAACTGGATTGAACGACACAGGTCACGATGATGCCGACGGTCGTGGCAAACACGCGATGGTTTGTGACCGCACTGACCAAGCGGCGGAGGCTGTTCCCCGCGACGGCTTGCATCCCGTCGGACATGTGCTTCATGCCCAACAGGAAGATGCCGAGCCCGCCTGCCAGTTCAAAAATCATCTTGATCAGCGTGGATGAATCCAAGGAGCCCGTCCCAAATCTTCAAAGTCGGAGTGTTAAGTTTGTGTGAAGGTGCAGCGATGCGGCGGAATTGTAACCGCGCGGATTGCTTTTTGGGGGCAGCCGGGCAATTTTCAGGGTGTCTGCCGATGAATTTGGCGGGCCCGAGAACGGCAACTGGCGAGAGTCACCGTTCCGCGCTGCATCGCGAGCGAATCAGCGGGACGATGTTGGCTTTCGCTTCTTGAGGTCGAGCGACGCCGTTCAGGCGTGCGCGAGGGAGGGGGCCGAGCATCGAAAACGGCGCGGATTGGCCTTCCCCGGAAAGCTCGCTGAACGCTCGCTTTCCGACCCCTCCCTCTGCACAGGCGGGGTTCTTAAGGCATTGCAAGCACAGCATTTGAAAACTGCACGACCTCTTTTCGCTTCGTGGGGGCTGCTTGCAGGCGTTTCAGATGGATGCCATCTGGAGACCTATTGCGAAATCGACGCGCGGATGAATTCTCCGGCGCCAGCGAAGAACAGCGGGGAGTTCTTCGAATGAAGGAAAGGTGCGAATTCTTTGATGTCGGCAATCGTGGTTTCGAAGTCATCGTCGGAGGGGCCGTCGTTCCCTGAGTCCACTTGGAATGTGACCGTGTCGCCTTGTTTTGTGATCCGCACGAGGTGGGGGCCAGCGGTGGCCAATTCCCCGATGTTCTCGTCTCCCAGCTTGAAGCGGTTCAGCTTGACCACTCCCGGTTCACTTCGCATGGACGGTGAATACAGCCGCAGATAAACGGAGTCTTTCAAGCCGTTGTAGCTTCGGTCAGCGACTCCGTATCCGAGTCCGATGTTTGCGGCCATGTCTTCGGGGCCGAATTGAAGAACCACTTCAAACGTGAAATCTCGAGAAACGCAGCCGATGTCTTTGGTGAAGATGACTCCCTGGTTTCGATAGGTGAATTCGTTGTAGCCTTGAATGCGGATGCCGCCCGCTTCACCTTTCTGGTAACGCGAGCGGGTCGTGAGGAATGATGGTAGGGATCGCGACTCTCCCAAGGATTTGCCGGTTCGGACCGTACGGGATGGGGTTCGTGGTTTCGTCGTGCGGTTGGGTTCTGAGTCGGCGAGCGTACGAGGCAAGCTGATGGAGGTGGAGGTTGCGATGGTGATTCGTCCGGTCTGGACATCGATCAAGCGAACATAAACGATGCCCCGCGTGCGACCGTTGGGGACAATTTTACCTGCCACCACATGAGTCGCTCCAGTCAAATCGCCAAGCTTCTGGGCGGTTTTGGGATCGAACAAGATGGAATTCTGCGCGAGCAGTTCATCCAAGACTTGTCCCAGTGATTCACGATCGACGACAGGAACTCTTCGGTTGACGAGTCTGGTCGTGAGATCCTCTGCCATGACAAGAGTGTCGTCAGCCGTGTTGCCATTCTGATCGCGAATGGGACAAACCGCGACTCGCAGATCGAGATTGGGTTCGACCTCGTCACCGACTTCCAGATCGGGTTCCAGGTTGCCGACCAGCTTGGCTTTGCTGTATTTCTCGTGGGTCTCGGTGACCTGAATCTCTGCAATCTTCGGACTTTCGACGGCGATCACCTCACCGCTCACGGGATCTTTGATTTCTCCTTCGTTGCGGAAGACATCGAGTTTGGTGCCTTCGCGAATTCCGCTGTTGGTACCGAGCGTCACATAGATGACTTGCGACGAGACTTTGGCGATTCGCCCCGGTTGCTTTCGTTGTGCGGCAACTTGTGCGATTTTCCAGCTCAACATTTCGGTCAACCCGATCGATTTCACCGCGTCATCGAAAGCGAAGGGCGTGACCACCTCTTTGACATTGCTTCGCTCGAAATTGACATCCGTCTTGGTATGAATGTCTCGGATCGTCACGCTCGTTGGGTCTTGTTTGACGAGCGTGCCGATGATGGGCTCAGGGTTGTCCTTCAGCATCACCTTGAACAATGGCGGCGAAGAAACCTGCGCCGAGATCGGTGAGCAAGCGAAGGTGCCGACGAAAGCGACGAACAAGAATCGCCTGAATGCAAGCGAGCGGATGGCGTGGGGAACCATAGAGCGATTGATGAATCAGGTGGGTGAAATGGGGGAGCGTCTGAGGCGACGAGCGATTCAGTTTTGAAGTGCCCCATGATAGACCCTGGCGGAGTTTGATTCTGACACCGGGCGGGGTTTTAGCGTACCAGCGTCGATGGGAGCGTCAAACTTGCTGGCAATGTGGAGAGATTGACAGCGGGGAGAGGCTGGCTGACTATGTTCAATCCTTCCTGCCCACCTGCTTCGGATCGTATTTTGCGCCGCTTGATGGCCGTTTCGTTTTTGGGTGCAGACAAAACGTTTCAATGAACTCTCGTGCCACGGATCTGCCATGACGAAGTTTGTCCCCAGCGTTCTGGTTTGGGTTGCTCTGTTCTCAACATCCGTTTGTTGTGCGAGCGACCGTCCCAATGTCGTTGTCATCTTGGTCGATGACATGGGCTTCTCTGACATCGGGCCGTATGGAAGTGAGATTCCCACGCCGCATTTGGATTCGCTTGCGGCCGGCGGCGTGAAGTTTTCGCAGTTTTACAACACGGGGCGATGTTGTCCGACGCGCGCCTCTTTGTTGACGGGGCTGTATTCCCATCAAGCCGGCATTGGTTGGATGACCACGAACCAGGGACTGCCCGGTTACGCGGGACGATTGAACGGTCGATGCGTCACGATTCCTGAGGTGCTGGGTGCGGCGGGTTACTTCACTGCCATGACGGGCAAGTGGCATGTCGGATTCAAACAGGGGGTCACACCGTGGAGTCGCGGTTTTGACCGGAGTTTGAATTTGCCTGCCGGTGGATTGCACTTTTCAAATCAAACCGGTTCCAAAGGTGGTACGAAGTTGTTTCTCAATGGCGAAGAAATTGCCAGAGATGATCCGCAATTCAACCCGCCTTGGTACGGAAGCGATCTGTGGACTGAGCAAGGCATCCAGTTCATCGACGAAGCGATTGCGAAGAAGAAGCCGTTCTTTTGGTACCTGGCTCATGTCGCACCTCACTTTCCCTGCATGGCTCCGGAAGCGACGATCGCAAAGTACCGCGGGAAGTACATGCAGGGCTGGGACGTCTTGCGAGAAGAACGATACGCAAGGCAAATCGAATTGGGGCTGATTGATGAGAGTTGGAAGCTTGAGCCGCGACCGGATGACGTACCGGCTTGGAATTCCCTCTCGTCTGAAGAGCAGCGTCGCTACGATGACATGATGGCGATCTACGCGGCAATGATCGAAGAGGTTGACAAGAACGTTGGCAAACTCGTCGCGGCTCTTCAGGAACGTGGGCAACTGGACAACACGTTGATTTTGTTTCTCGCTGACAATGGTGGCAACGCGGAAGCAGGTGTGAATGGCAGGTACGAAGGTGAACAACCCGGTGATCCACACAGCAACGTGTTCATCGGAAAATGCTGGGCCCATTTGAACAACACTCCATTCCGCAAATACAAGCACCACAACCACGAAGGCGGCACGGCTTCACCGTTGATCGCGCATTGGCCAGCGGGGATTCGTCCTCGCGACGAGTGGATCGAAACTCCCACTCACTTGATTGATCTCATGACAACCTGTGTTGATCTTGGTGAAGCGGACTACCCGGCTGAGTTCAATGGGAATGCCATCATTCCCGCGCAGGGACAAAGCCTCCAACCGTTGCTCACCGGCGAAGGAGTCTTCGCTGATCGGCCCTTGTTCTGGGAGCATGAGGGAAACGCGGCGATTCGTGTTGGCGATCGCAAACTGGTCCGACTGGGCCTGAAAGGCGAATGGGAATTGTTCGACTTGAAAGCCGATCGAACGGAGCAGAATGATCTGGCGGCAGAGAATGTCGACGAGGTTGACTCGCTTCGTCGTCAGTGGCGTCTGTGGGCGAAGTCGGCCAATGTGCTGCCGAAACCAGCGCCGAAGACAAAGAAGAGAAAGAACCAAGGTAAGAAGGCTGCCAAGTAGGAATCTGTTCGCAGCCTAGCTTTATCCAATCGGTCGATGCTCCGTTGGCGGAGTTCGCCAGCGAAACAACACGCTGGCGAATCTCACCTTGTGTAGACACAGGCAGATCACGGGCAACCCATACCAGAACGCGCTGGATTGCAGGCTTCCGTTTGCATGTTGGGTGCTTGCACCGGAAGGGCTGTCGCGGGGAAACGCCCCTGTGCTAAGGTTGGTAATATTTCTTAGTGAATGGACGTGCTGTCTCATGTTTTCGATGTCGGTCTGAGGTATGATCTGGCGTTCCCGTCGCATTGAACGCTAAAGGAATAATTTCTTACGTCCCCGATTTTTCCGAGTCAGGTGTGCTGTTTGCGGTCTGTTGCTTCCTTGTTTCGGTCGACGCAGAATCTCAGGGGTAGCCCGGTTTGGTCGTGGTTTTGGCCGATGATTTGGGCTGCACCGACTTGGGATGCGGCGGAGGTAGGCGATGCTAAGCGAACGACGTTGGATTCCAACCACGTTTCTCACGCCGCTGTCAAAGTTGGCAATTCGGTACACCGACACGACCAAATCAACCACGAGAACACCTATGAAATCGATCTCCCCATGCATGTTTCGACCCATGGCCTTCGCTGTGTTGGTGCTGTTGGCGTCCACCAGTTTCGGGCAGGACATTGTTGACCAATGGAAGTACACGCTTCGCCGCCCCGCTCAAGGTTGGCGTCAGGCAGATTTTGACGAGGCCGGATGGAAAGAAGGATCGGGCGGCTTCGGGACGGTTGAAACGCCGAATGCTCGCGTGGGGACAACTTGGACGACCGATCGGATTTGGCTGCGCAAATCGTTTGAACTGAAGGCGATTCCTGCCAATCCCGCGCTGTTGATCCATCACGATGAGAATGTGGAAGTCTTCATCAACGGCAAGTCGATTGCCAGGCTGGAGGGATACACGACGAAGTACATCGTCGTTCCAATAGCAGAGGGAAAGCGTTCAGCATTGCAGGCGGGAAGCAATCTGATGGCGGTTCATTGTCAGCAGAAAACAGGTGGCCAATTCATTGACGTGCATCTGATTGATGCGGACAACGTCCCCAAGCTGCCCACCCCGAAGCGTAGCACAAAGCCTTTTATCTCCAATCTGATCACCCCGTGGGGAGAAGCGGTCACTCCAGAAAACGCATGGACAGAATACCCGC
>NZ_JBICHO010000262.1:0-4984 GCF_043100905.1 Rhodopirellula sp. JB055
CTGGATCAGCGAGCCCCTATGGTTTGTGGGGAGCACTGGGAACTCGTGCTTCCAAAGAGACAACGGAAGAATTCTGAGACTGAATCCGTGCCACCGTTTTTACTTCTGGCCGCTTGGCGTCGGCCTGGCGGTCAGAAGTTTTCCTTTTCGTTCACAAGCTCAAAAGAGCCCCAATGATGCCCGCATTCAAACTTTTTCTGGTTCTGACCTTCGCCTGCGTTCTTTCAGGTTGTGGCGGAGACGATCAAAATCAATTGGCGACCGAAGGTGCCACTGCCGACGATCTCGCCAAGTACGAGGCGGAACTGGCCGCCACCAATTCCGACGCTGGCTATGATGAATCCGTGCCGGCAGAATAGCCTGCTGACTGACTCACGATTCGAGTTCATCGTCTGTGATTGATTCCAGACGATGCCTTCGACGGTATTGGCCTGGTGGAACACCGGTCAGCTTTTTGAAGAACTTCGCCATGTGTTCATCATAATTGAACCCCGTCAGCCTGGCGATTTTCTTCAGAGGCTGCGAAGTGGTCTCGAGCAGTTCCTTGATCCGAGCCACCCGAATCGACGCTATCAGATCCGAAGGCGATTGGTTGAGGTACGTTCGCATCTTGCGTTCGAGCGAACGTCGTGACATGGGGACCGCATCCGCAACGTCCTGCACCGACACACCACGGCAAGCATTTTCGCGAATGAAGCGATACGCCTTGGTGAACTCCGCGTCATCAACCGGAATCGAATCGGTCGACCCACGCACGACAATGCGGCGAGCCGGAACCCAATTGATGTCAGGGGTAACTGCTTCTCCGTCCATCATCGTTTCGAGCAGTGAAGCGGCCTCGTAACCGATTTTGTGGGTGTTGGGCTCAACGCTTGTCAGGGGCGGAGAACACAGTGGGCAGATCACGTCGTCGTTGTCGACGCCGACAATGGCAATTTCATCTGGAACGTGGATCTGGCATTGGTGACAGGCATTCAGCAATTGTTGGGCTCGAATGTCATTGCAGGCCAGAATGCCAACGGGAGTCTTCAGTGACCTCAGCCAGCGTTCCAGACCCTTTTGATCGAGCATTCCGTTTTGCTCTGCGTCAAAGGTCGTAGCATGAATCGGCCCGGGAGACATGTAAGAAGCAACCTCGTGCCCCATCGACCGAACGTATCGCCGCATTTCAACGAGTCGGCGATCGGAATAGTTGGCTCCGCCAAAGCCACAGAACCCAAACTGGGTGAACCCACGGTCTCGCAAATGATCGACTGCGAGCTTCACCACCGATGCTGCTTCGGTGTCAAAGCCAGGAAAGAGCCCCGCTGATCGCCAGCAACGCAAATCGATCACAGGCAGCCCCAAATCCTGAATGGCCCGAACCATCTTCTGGGTTTCCGCGCGAACGAGCACGCCATCTCCACGCCATTTGGAAAGCCAGGAAGGAGGGTCTGCATTGATCGCCATTTCCTGATGGCGAAGCGACCAATGACTGTGCTCTTGCGCGTAAGCGGCAATCCCGCGCAGCAACCCTCGGCCGTAAGCTCGTGAGGACTCAATTAGCAGTGCCACAAGCCTGCTGTCAGTTGGGCTTGTCGCCATGCGTGTCGCAAATGTTCCGAAAGAAAACGCAATGTGAACGGTGTTCAACCTCTAACGTCGTCGTCTTCATCACTATACTGCTTGGTCGGGCATGTCGCAAACTTTCGGTTGAATAGCCTTCGAGTCGTCAGTGGATGTGCGTCTGCCTGGTACCAACACGCGATATGAATCGCCCATCCAATCGCCCCATCCAATCACTCGCCAATCGCCCCCACCAAAGTTGCGTGACCAACGATCGAAAGAAGTTCGGGTCGTGAATCCCATGCCTAGGTTGAGTTCATTCCCATGCTGGTTCGCGATCGTGTTTGCGATCTGCATGACGGTCGGTGTCAGTCATGCCGCAGGACCAACTGCCCATTTCTACGTTTCGCCCGCGGGCAATGACGATTGGTCGGGCACGATCGCGCAATCAAACCAAGCTCGCACTGACGGACCGTTTGCCACGCTTCAACGAGCACGAGATGCGGTCCGCGAATCTGCCTTGGACCGCGAGGGAGACATCCTGGTTCTGGTGCGCGGCGGCACCTATCGCCTAGCCGAAACCGTGGTCTTCGGGCTGGCGGATTCAGGGCTTAGCGACAGCACAATCACCTACGCGGCTTACCCAAATGAAACTCCGGTGTTCAGCGCTGGCCACGCCATCACGGATTGGCAACCGGTAAAGACGCCTCCGCCTGGTCTACCAGAAAAAGCGTTTGGCAAGGTTCAGGTGGCTGACGTTTCCGGCCAATTTGACACACTCTTCGATTCAGAAGGCATGCTCCCGCGAGCCCGGTCGGAAGGATTCATCCCGCTGAAAGGTGGCAGTCGCAACGAGCTGCACTTTCCGGCAGGTCGCCTGAGGAATTGGCCCAACGTCGAAGACATTGAGATCGTTGTTCGGCCGCATCATGCATGGATCGTGAACATCTTGCCGCTCGAATCGGTGAACGAAAGCAAGCAAATTGCCCGAACGTCGATTGATGCGACCTATGCGATGAACCCACTTCACTTCCTCAAAACGACCAACTCATGCTGGGTCGAAAATGTCTTGGAGGAACTCGACCAGCCAGGTGAATGGGTTCTCAACACCCAGACCGGCAAACTCTATCTTTGGCCGCGAAATGATTCGCTGATCTTGGCGCCAAGGCTGAAGGAACTGATCCGCATCGAAGGCGAAATTGACAAGGAAGGGCCTCGCGACAGTCCTGTGACAAACCTCTGCTTGCGTGGTCTGACTTTCATGCATGGCGAACGGTTCAGCATCACTGCTGACGATGCGGGGTTGCAGCACGACTGGGACATGCATGACAAAGCCAACGCTTTGGTCCGGTTGCGAGGAACCGAGCACTGCAAGATTGAGGAATGCCACTTTGCTCACAGTGGAGGCACTGCCATCCGTGTCGATTTACACGGCCAACACAATACGATTGCTGGCAATGTGATCGAGCACATGGGCGGTGCTGGCATACTATTGTGCGGGTACGGTCCGGGCACCAAAGATGTGAATCGTGAAAACACGATCTTCAACAACCACATTCATCACACCGGTCGCATCCATTCGCATTGCCCCGGCGTGATGATCTGGCAGAGCGGGCAAAACCGTGTGATGCACAATCTTGTCCACAACACTCCTTACACCGGGATCATCCTCTCCGGATGCATGACGGATTTCTTCCGACGCAAAGGCCGAGAACTCGGACGAACGATTCGTCGGCACGAAATCGCATCACTGCCAAAGAACCCTCGACGGGAAGACGTGCTTCCCTACCTGCACACACACGACAACCAGATTGAATACAACGAGATCCACCATGCGATGGAGATGCTCGGCGACGGCAATGGGATCTACGTTCGTGGAGCAGGTGCGGGGAACGTGATCCGCCGCAACTACGTGCATCACCTCGTAGCCCCGATGATCATGCAAGCCGCGATTCGCACCGATGGTGGCCAACGCGACACGCTGATTGCTGAGAACCTGATCTACAAGTGCACGTCGCAAGGCATTCTAATGAAGTTGAACACGCGCGTTGAAAACAACATCGTGGCCGACATCATTGCTCCGCCTCGTGGTTACTACCTCTCGGTTCGCGAAGGCCCGCTCACGGGGGCAACGATCCGGCGGAACATCTTCTACTCCTCGTCAGACCTCTGCACGTTCATCGACGAGTTGCCTCCTGGCAAAGGCAGAACGAGCGAGGATCGGCGAGGCAGGGCTTTGGCTCGTTCCAAAGACGCGGACACCGATCACAATCTTTATCATTGCGTCAGCGACCCCGCCCTCGGCGAACGAATGCTCGACAAGCAAAAACAAGACGGAGTCGACAGACAGAGCCTATCCGTTGATCCGTTGTTTGTAGATCCTGCCAACGGCGACTTCCGACTCCTCCCCGATTCCCCGGCGCTGCGTCTTGGCTTCGTGCCATGGGACCATTCCAAGGCCGGATTGATAAAAGAAGCGTCCTCCGAACACCACCTCGAACCTCTCCCATGAATCCTTTTATGAATCACTACCGTGCTGTCATTCTCGGTGTCCTGTTCGCATGCGGTGTGTCTTGCGTTCCGGCGTCTGCTCAACAAGGCAAACCAAACAACGCCGAAGCGTCACCCAACATCGTCTTTCTGTTCGCCGACGACCAATCGACCTATTCGGTTGGCTGTTATGGGAACGACGACGTCCTGACACCGAACATGGATCAACTCGCCCGTGACGGCGTGGTGTTTGACAAGCACTACAACACCACCGCGATCTGCATGGCCAGTCGTGGCAACGTGTTCACCGGAATGTACGAGTACAAGACGGGATGTAACTTCGGACACGGCAACATGCACCAAGACGTGTGGGTCAAATCCTATCCTGTTCTCCTTCGCGATGCCGGTTACCTCACCGCGTTCGCGGGCAAGTTTGGATTGGTCGTGAATGGCAAAGGTTTGTGTGAAGACGACTTCGATTTCTGGGGCGGCGGCCCTGGCCAAACGAACTACGCGACTGCCAAGAACGAGTCGATGCGGAAGTATGCCAAACAGTATCCCCACTCGACACTTTCTTATGCCGCCTTTGGCAAGGACGTCATCCGAGAAGCGGCGAAGCAAGACAAGCCATTTTGTTTATCAATCAGCTTCAAGGCACCTCACAAACCGGCGACCCCGGACCCACAATTCAACCATGTCTACGCCGGGAAACAGTTCACCAAACCATTGAACTTTGGGCGAGAATACAGCAAACATCTTGCGCCACAAAGCAAGCTCGGTCGGCAATTTCCACGGTTCAGCGAGTGGCACTATGACGATGATTACGACGGCGAGATGGCCAAGTACCATCAACAGGTTTATGCGATCGACGTCGCTCTCGGAATGATTCGCGACGAACTGAAGGCCCAAGGCGTGGCGGACAACACCGTCGTGATCTACACCAGCGACA
>NZ_JBICHO010000263.1:0-8166 GCF_043100905.1 Rhodopirellula sp. JB055
GCGACAAGTCCGATGCTCTCAGCTCATTCAACCCAACGGAAACAATCTGTTCGGGGTTCAGATCGTCGTTGTGCTTTTCGCACACCCAGCGTTTCAGATTGCTGTTTTGAAAGCCGAACGCTGCGTCTTTGGCAAACGGAGTTTCCGCAGCGGGAACGAGTCCATCGGATTCGGCAACGTAGTGAACATCGTTGATCGTGTAGCGACCTCCTTGCAGGAAGAACGGTGCAATCACGTGGACCGCTTCGGGAATCCCAACCGCTTCCGCAAGTGCGTCGACTTCCGCTGGATAGTGACCACGGAGGGTCGAATCGCTGCGACTGACAACGACAAAGTGTTTTTGAACGCGGCGAGCGGCCTCAGTCAGGTTCTTTCCAATTTCCTTCGCCAGATCAATGGCTTCCGGTTCTGACAACGCTCTCGAATTGGTGAGGACATAGAAAAGATTGGATGGGGAATCCAGAGCGGCCTCCAATTCCTCGACTCCCCATGTGGTGAGAACGGGAGTGTCGTATACGGTCTGCGTTCCCGTCGGATCATCGTCCAACACCACGATCTTGCGGTTTGAACGTTCATTGTTTTCGCGGATCGTGGAAAGCAACGATTCAGAACGTTCCGCCGCGACGCCTTGAAGTGCATCCGAGAGTGTTTGTGTCATGGGAGCTCAAGCGAAAGGAATGGATAAAAGATCGAGGTGCGAGGTCACGGATCGACGGGGCAATCCAACAGTGCAAACGCGCGGCAGGGGGCCCCATCGCCGCCAGCGACCTTGAGCGGCATCGCACCGAACCAACATTTGGGCTGCGTGATCGCATCGAGATTGGTCAGTCCCTCGACAATGATGACGTTTCCACCGAGCAAGATCTTGTGTATCTCAGTGACCGCCGGAAGATCATTGACATCAGCGACCGAAGGCGGTTCGACGCCAACCAGACGCACCTTTCGGTCGACCATCCAGCGAGCCAATTCAGGGCTGATCGGTTGAAAATTGTCTCGGTAGTAGGTCGCATCGTTCACGTGCTGGCTCCACATCGTTCGCAGCAGCAGAGCGTCACCCACCGGAAAGCTATCGGCAAGTTCACCGAGGTGAGAGATTTCAATGGGAGTCTTGGGGGGCAGATGAGCCAAATCGACGATCCAGGCATTGCCAATGCAGTCTTGCAATGGAATTTGATCGATCGTTTGATCGCTGGCTTCAAAGTGTAGCGGCGCGTCCATGTGGGTGCCGCAATGCGAATACAGATGCAAGGTGCTGGCGTTCCAACCGTCTCGTTCGAGCGTGAATTTTGGCTCCGTTTCGAAGCCACGCATGCCAGATTCAAGGCGCAATGTCAGGTCGATGACGTTCATGCTTTGGGGGTCTCCCAGCATCCGGATTGCGAAGACGCGTACATCGCTTCTTGCACAGCCAGACTTTTCAGGTAACTCGGGCCATCTGTTTCGAACGGTTGTCCGTTTCTAAGTTGGTCAACGAAATGCCGCTGTGTGGAAAAGACACAGTCACCGGCAAAACCATGTTGGCTGGGGGAGTAGGCGTGCTCTCGTTCTGCTTCCCCGAGTCGCTGAATGGTGAGTCGACCATCATCGTGGAGTCGGATCGACCCTTCGTCGCCTTCTAGCAGGACCTCGCCAAATG
The DNA here is from genome assembly GCF_043100905.1 of Rhodopirellula sp. JB055. Lineage (NCBI taxonomy): Bacteria > Pseudomonadati > Planctomycetota > Planctomycetia > Pirellulales > Pirellulaceae > Rhodopirellula > Rhodopirellula sp. JB055. The sequence continues at coordinate 1,637 of NZ_JBICHO010000263.1, forward strand.
TGTAGCGAGGGTTCTTAGCCGTGGATTCATTGAATCGGTTGGCATCGTACAACCCCATTCCGCCGTCGTGAAAACGGAACACGCCAACGGCTGCGTCTTCACCCGCAATGACGGGATTGAGTTTGCGGTGCCAACACCAGGCTTGTTCAATTTCGCCACCCAGATAGCGAAACGTATCAATCGTGTGAATGCCCGCTTCAAAGATCAGGAACTTTTCCATCGTTTGAAAGTACGGTTGGCGGGCCAGGTAGGCGTCCGGACCATGACCGTCGCCCGCTCGGTTACGAAACGACAACGAGTGCAAACGGCTACCGATCACGCCTGCGTTCATCAACTGTTTGATTTCGCGATACCAAGGTTGAAAACGAAAGTTCTCGTGGACCATGAATCGAATATTGCGTTGATTGGTCAACGCGACCAGCTCACAGGCTTCGTCGACCGTCGGGGCAAGCGGTTTTTGACAAATGATGGCTTTGCCGCGCTGCGATATGTCGTCGACCAAGGCAAGGTGAGTGTCGGGGCGTGTGATGATGTCCACGAAGTCGACATCGTGCTGATCGAGCATCTGTCGGTAGTCGGTATAAACAGACGAAATGCCGTGAGTGCCGGCGATTTGGTTCGCTTTCTCAAAATCGACATCGCAACAGGCGACGATTTCCACGTCATCCATCCGGTTCCACGCGTCGTAGTGGAACTGGCTGAAGTAGCCAGCGCCAATCACAACGCCTCGGTAGGTTTTTGCTTCGGAATGGGAACTCATGCGGTGGCTCCTGTGGTGGACGACGTCAATTCCAATTCCTCGGCGATCGATCGATCCGGTGAGATGCGGAACCACATGAAGATGGCAACAATGTTCAATGCTGCCGCCGAATAAAAGAATGGTTCATGTGCATCGAAGTACGACACCAGGTACGGGAAGGAAAGAGAAGTCGCGAATGCCCCCAAGTTTCCGACCATATTCATCGCACCGCTGACTGCGCCGGCACTCTTGCCGCCAATGTCCATGCACGTGGACCAGGAAGGACTGAGAATCATGTCGCTGCCGAAGATCGCGATGCACATGCATATCACAGCGGACATGGGAGTGGTCATGTTCACGCACAAACTCATTCCGATCGCCCCCAGTGCAAACCCAATTGCGGCAGGCAATCGCCGCGAAAGTTTCCATTGGCCACGACTGTAGAGGCGGTCGACGGTGAAGCCAGCTAACCAGTTGCCGACCACACCGCACAGGAGCGGAGCGGCCGCGTACAGACCGGTTTGTTCGCTGGTCAGGGAATACTGCTCTTTCAGGTAGGGAAAGAACCAACTGACGGTGAAGAAAAAAGTGAAGTTATGAGCGACGTATTGGAACATCAGCATTAGCATGTTGGCTGAACGCAACATCGGCAGAAAACCAATGGGGGCTTCTTCGACGTCTTCCAGGTGAGCGGCTCGGACGGGCGTGCGCGACTGCATGATGTGAGCGGCTTCTTGTTTTGAAACCGCGAAGTGATTTTCCGGCAGGTCTCGGAAGAGCGCGTACCAAACAACGGCGAACAGGATTCCCATCACACCGAAGAACCAAAATGTTTGTTGCCATCCGCCTAACGCACTGATCAGCCAAACCACGCCTGGCATCGCCAGGGCCGCGCCAAGCCGCCCCCCAGAGAAGCTGATCGAGTTGGTGATCCCGCGTTCGTTCATCGGCAACCACGACGTGAACGCGCGAGCCAAGGTGGGATAGCCGCCGGCTTCGCCCATTCCGAACAAAAATCGCAATCCGATCATGGCAGACAGTCCACGAACGACTCCCGTGAGAACCGTGAAGGCGGACCAAACCAGGCACACCACGGTCATCACCCGCCGAGGCCCAAAGCGATCGGCCAACTTTCCGCTGGGGACCTGGAACAGGGCATATCCAAGCGCAAAAGCTGACATCACCCAGCCCATTTGTTGATCAGAGAATCCGAGATCGGTCGCCATGTCTTCCTTGGCCGCCGAAATACAAGCTCGATCCACCCACATCAACACGGATAACAAAAACGCGCCGAGGATCAACAAGAAGCGTGTGGGCATAGGAATATCCGTGAGGTGGGAAATGGAAACCGTTCGCGAGGCAATCAGTTCTCGGCGAGATCTCAGGCCGTGGTTGTCTCGCCTTGCAGTCGTCGGCTCAGGCGGTCCGCAATTTTGTCTGTGATTTCGATCGTGGACAGCTTGCCACCCATGTCGGCAGTTCGCTGCGTCGGGTCGGACAACACGTCCGAGACGGCTGCGTTCAAGGCCGCTGCGGCGCGGCGGGTCTCTGGATGATCCAACCACTCCAACATCATGGCGGTCGACAGATGCATGGCGATCGGATTCGCGATCGACTGACCGGCGATGTCAGGCGCAGAACCGTGCGACGGTTGAAACACTGCCGCGTTGTCCCCTAGGTCACCGGAAGGTGCCATTCCCATCCCGCCAACCAAGCCGGCGGCCAAGTCCGAAAGAATGTCGCCGAACATGTTTTCCGTGACCATCACATCAAAGTCCTGCGGACGACGAACCATGAAAAGCGCCGCGGCATCGACGTAGACGTGATCGGCTTTGATGTCCGGGAATTCTTTGGCCACTTCGTCAAACACGTGACGGAAGTAGACCATCGAAGACAGCACGTTGGCTTTGTCGATCAATGTGACCGTCTTCTTGCCGTTTCGTCGGCGGGCGGTCTCAAATGCGAGCCGGCAAACGCGTTCAGAGGCGGACCGAGTGATGCGAAGCAGGTTGGTCGCTTCATCGGCTTGCAGGTCCGCTATCGCATCGCGTCCATAAAACAATCCTTCGGTGCTCTCACGGACCAGAACAAAGTCAATGTCTCCGGGACCGTGACCCTTCAGCGGGCTGTCGTTTTCGTGATAAAGGCGAATCGGGCGAACACCACCGTACAATTGCAATCGCTCACGAAGATCCAACTGAGGTGCGATTTCTTTGCCGTTGGGATACCGGACGTTCGGCAAACCCATCGCACCGAGCAAGACCGCATCGGATTTCAGGCAGGCATCAAACGCGGACGGTGGCAGAGCATCTCCGGATCGTTGGTATTCACCGACACCGACACTGTGATGGTCCAGTTCGAAGCCGACTCCATCCAAATGCGGTTGCATGATTTCGAGCAAACGAACCGATTGGTCACAAACTTCGGGGCCGATGCCATCGCCACCTAAAATGACGAGATGAAACGATTGAGTCATGGGGATGGTGCGAGAAAGAATGGGCGACTGGAAAATCACAACGCACGGTGAGTCCAGCAAGAGGCTCACCAAAGATCGAATCGCGAAGCGAGAACGAATGGCTGAGAATGACCGGATGGGTTCCGTCACTGGGTCTCAGTGGCGAGCATTACACCACAGGCTGGCCTGTTTCGACAGAGGACGGCCAACATTCTTTGTGGCTCACTCTATACACTCAGTGCACGTGTGGTTCGATTTGACGTTTGCAAAAGGAACAGATCTAGTGACTCGAAAAGGACTCTTGGTGATATGGTTGATCGGTGTGTTTGTCATGTGCTTGGCGACAACAAACGCCCAGGCACAGCGACCGCGGTTAGCGGTTTTGACTGACATTGGAGGCGACCCCGATGACACGCAATCCATGATTCGGTTGTTGATGTATTCCAACGAATTCAAGATCGAAGCGTTGATCGCAAGTGCATCCGGCACACGTGGAGAACTCAAGGAGTCCATCACTCGGCCGGATTTGATCCATGAACTGATTGATGCATACGAACTTGTGCGACCCAACCTTTTGAAGCATGCAGACGGTTGGCCAGATGCCAATCAACTTCGTGATGTTGTTGTGTCAGGAAACCCTCTCCGTGAGCGGGCTCACATCGGCGAAGGGCATGACAGCGATGGATCTCGTTTGCTGATGAAACGCATTGATGCGGGATCGTCGGAGTCCCCTCTCTGCATCACGGTCTGGGGCGGACAAACGGATTTGGCGCAGACGCTGTATCGTGTGCAGTCGGAACGCGGCACGGACGGGTTCGCGAAATTTGTTCGCAAGTTTGTTGTCTATGACATCGCCGACCAAGATGGCATCGCAGATTGGATGCGGAAGCAGTTTCCGGGGATGCACTATGTCCTGTCGACCGCAGCACCCAAAGCAGACAAACGCATCGCGAATTTTCGCGGGATGTATTTGACAGGCGACGAGAGTTTGACCGGACGTGATTGGGTTGAAACCAATGTTCGTCGGATGGGACCTCTTGGCGAGCTGTATCCTACGAAGACATGGACCGCGCCCAACCCGCATGGTTGCATGAAAGAAGGTGACACGCCGTCGTGGTTCTTTTTCTTACCAGATGGTGGCAACGATCCAAAAGACCCAAGCCAACCAGGATGGGGCGGCGAGTTTGTTCAGCAAACCGACGGCTGGTACCGAGATCGCCCGGCCACAGCGTCCTATGACCCTCGCACGTCCGTCAGCCGATGGCGTCCCGAATTTCAAGCGGACTTTGCCGATCGAATGCGTTGGTGCCTGCCAGATTCCAAGTGACTTGGGCACGCGGTTGCGGAATGTCGTTCTTCTCAGTGAATCTGATAAGCTTCCGCAAGTTTCGCGAAGGAAGAGACTTGGTCAGCGATCCATGCATCGTCACGGTGCAGTTCGCTGGCCATGATTTTTGCGACCGCTTCGGAGATTTGCACGGTCGCTTTGGAGTTGAGGAACAGGCATCGGGTACGTCGAGCCAGCACATCTTCGATCGTTCTCGCCATTTCATGCCGAACGGCCCAGATGACTTCGCCGCCGGTCACGGAAAGTTCCGGATGCAGTCTTTCGCTCAGCCCAGGTTGTTCGCGTTCAAGTTGTTCGATCAGAGGCAAGTCCGATCCGTAGTGGCCTCGTCCGGCACCGGCGACCGTGTTGTTGGATCCCGAATTGGGATCATAGCCGTGCAGGTGAAGTGTTTCGGTTTGACAAGCATTCGCGGTCAGCGGGTGGGGCGTGCTCTTGGTTGATGCAATTGTTCGATCAACGCAGTCCTCTGCCATCTTGCGAACCGTGGTCCATTTTCCTCCGGTGATGGTGACCAGTTTGGAATCGGAGATTCGGATGGTGTGATCACGGGACAGCGACGCCGTCCTGGAAGATTTGTCGCCTTTGACAAGCGGACGGATTCCTGTGAACACGCTCAGAACGTCGTCGCGGGTGGGGGCTTCGACCAAGTACTCCTTCGCGGTTTCCAAAAGAAACTCAATTTCCCCGGCTTGCGGTTTGGGTTCCAACGAAACCGAGTCAATCGCGGTGTCGGTGGTTCCGACCACGGCATGATTGTGCCAAGGAATGATGAACAGCACACGGCCGTCGGAGGTCTTGGGAACGATCATCGCAATGTCTCCGGGGAAGAAACGTCGCGGCAAAACGATGTGCACCCCTTGGCTGGCCGCCAACATCTTTTCGGCGGCCGGTTCGTCCATCGCTCGAACCGCATCGCAGAACGGTCCGGCTGCGTTGATGACACGTCGAGCAGCGATCGAAAACGTATTCCCGGTTTCGCGGTCCTCTGCAATCACGCCATTGATTTCGCCGGAGTCGTCTTTGCTCAGTCCGGTGACGGCAACGTAGTTCAACAGGCACGCGCCATGTTCTGCTGCGGTACGAGCCATGCTGATGAGCAGACGCGTGTCATCGAATTGTCCATCGTGATAGATGACCCCGCCATTGGCCTTTTCTTTTTGAAGCGTTGGCACTCGCTGGGTCGCTTCATTGGGAGTGATCGCGTGAGAGCGTCCGAAACGGTTGCCGGTCGCCAACCAGTCGTAAACTTTCAATCCGGTTGCGTAATACATGCGTTCCATGAACGATCCACAGGGAATCAAAAACGGCATGTCATGAACCAGTTGCGGCGCGTTGTTGCGAAGCAGCGTGCGCTCCTTCAGTGCATCTCGCACCAAAGTGATGTTGCCTTGTTGGAGGTAGCGAACACCTCCGTGCACCAACTTGGTGCTGCGACTCGAGGTTCCCTTGCCAAAGTCCGCTTGTTCGAGGAGCAAACAGTCCAGTCCTCGAGAGGCAGCGTCCATGGCGATCCCAACGCCGGTCGCGCCACCTCCAATGACGACAATGTCCCAAGGGGCCGAACGTTCGTTTAACTGATTCAGGGATTTTTCGCGTTGCATGGTGAAATGGACGCCGTGAATTGGAAGCAGCAAGGAAAGATGAGATAGAACAGAACGCATCCAGCTGAAAAGGATGGTCCCGTGAGTTCGCGGCGAAGATCAGTCGCTAGAGGAATCGAGTTCGGCCCACTGCTTGGAGCGTTCAAGAGCTTTGGCCCAGCGAACTCGACGTCGTGAAACCTCCTCGGCCGGCATCTGAGGTTCGAACACCCGTTCGGTTTCCCAGATTCGTTCAATGTCAGTAGCGTCCTGCCAAAACCCGGTGGACAGACCAGCGACGTACGCCGCCCCTGCGGCGGTGGTTTCGATGACTTTGGGACGCACCACGCGGGCTCCGATGATGTCCGCTTGGAACTGCATCAAGAGATCATTGGCGGCCGCGCC